>JAFDFV010000087.1 GCA_019309665.1 Deltaproteobacteria bacterium
GCAGGAAAACAAAGGAGTAAGCTCTGCAAGAAACAGAGGCATTGTTTCGGCATCAGGGCGGTTTATTGCTTTTTTGGATTCAGACGATCTCTGGCTTTCGCAAAAACTGTCAGCGCAAGTTGATTTTTTCAATGCAAACCCTGATGCTCTGATTTGCCAGACAGAAGAGAAATGGATAAGAAACGGCATCAGGGTCAATCCTAAAAAGCGGCACAAAAAGTTGTCCGGGAATATTTTCAAACCTTCACTTTATCTGTGCCTTGTCAGCCCTTCTGCAGTAATGATAAAGCGCAGTCTTTTTGAAAAAACAGGCATGTTTGATGAAACCCTGCTGGCCTGCGAAGACTATGATATGTGGCTCAGGGTAAGCTGTAGATACCCTGTATATCTTATAAATACTCCACTGATAATAAAAAGGGGTGGTCATGCCGACCAGCTTTCCAGATTTTCCGGCCTGGACAGGTATAGAATTCAATCTTTAAAAAAAATAATTGAAAGTAATTTGTTGACAGATGAGCAGGCAATGGCAGCAGTAAAGGTTCTGAAAGAAAAGTGCGACATATATGCCAATGGCTGCATTAAGCGAGGCCGCAAAGAAAAAGCTTTATACTACAATGATCTCGCAGGAAGTTGTCTTGCCAGGGTTACATCACCTGAAAAAATCCTTTGCAACACGCCTTGATTGTCTTTCAAGATCAATACCCCGTCATTATCAACGTCTATAACTTTTCCAATATGAGTTTTGCCGATAACGTCAACTCTGATTTGCTTTCCTATTATATCTGCAAGTTCCCGCCACCGGTTCATAATAGGCTCAAAATTGTTTTTCTTAAACATATCGTAATATTGCTCATACAATTTCAGGTAGTTTTGAATAAGCCTGATTCTTGGAAACTGCTTTCCGGTTTCTATTAAAATTGAGGTGGCATTTTTCTTTATTTCTGAGGGGAATTTTTCGAATCGAGTGTTTACATTCATTCCAAGACCAACAACGATATAATTTACTGCATCCATTTCAGTGCTGATCTCAGTAAGAATGCCGGCCAGCTTCTTTCCATTTACAAGAATATCATTAGGCCACTTGATTCTTAATTTTAGTTTCATCAGGGAAATCAAGGTTTCCGCTAAAACAACGGCAGTCATAAGAGTTATTCTCGGGGTTTCACCAGGTGATATGGCCGGCCTCAGAATAAGAGAAAAATAAATTCCACCTCCTGGTGGTGAAAACCAGCTTCTTCCTCTTCTGCCCCTTCCATTTGTCTGTTTTTCTGCAATAATTAGAGTTCCTTCAGGGGCTCCCTGCGTTGCAAGTTCTTTTGCCCTTGTATTTGTTGAGTCAGTTTCCTTCAAATAAATAATATTTTTTCTGCCTAAAACATTGGTGCAAAGACCTTGCCTTATTTCATCAGCCGTGATCGGATCTGAAGCTTTGCTGAGAAGATATCCCTTTTTCGGGGCAGATTCTATAACATAGCCCTCTTCTTTTAACTTGCGGATATGCTTCCATATAGCAGAGCGGCTTACTGCCAAATTATTGCTTATCAGCTCACCGGAAACCCAGTTTTCATGATTTTCTTTCAGGTATAATAATAATTGATCTTTAGTAGTCATTACTAAACAATATATGAACTAAAGTGAGTGTTTCAAATTGAGCTGGAAATTCAATATATCCTATCCCAAAGAGCATTAGCAACGGCGAGATCGAGATAAGGCTTGCTCTCCGGGACTACAATATTGCACATTTTATTTTCCCTTATTGCCTTAGAAGTTTTATAGCTCAGATGCATTATGTGGTCACTTAATGATTTATGGACTACATAATATATTACCAGCATTTTAATGTCAAGCCTATTTATAATATAACAACAAATTTTCATGGACTACATACAAAATAGCACTGAAAGCGGTTTGTATGTATTATCTATAAGTTAAATGATTATTTGGCATATCTTTTTTCAGGAAACGGGTTTTATATTATTTTTTTATTCTTGACAATATTTTGTAATTTGTTTATAAGATAAAAATTAAATGCTTGATTCATATGCCTTACAGCTTGATTTTATTATTAATTTGTTTTGAGCGCTATCAAGTTAGCATAGGTGTCACCTTTTTTGTAAATGCGATTTTAGGAGAGTGTCCGATATATGAGGCTGAACAATTTACTAGAGCGAAACAAAGATGATATTGTAAAACAATGGCTTTTCTCAGTTATTGATACCTATCCTGCCGACACTTCCAAATTTATGAAGATGCAGAAAGATCCTTTTGCTAATCCGGTCGGCAACAGCATTTCTGTAAATTTAGGGCCGCTTTTCGATGAACTCCTTAATGAGATGGATTATGAAAGCATAACATCTTATCTTTATCCTATTCTAAGAGTCAGAGCTGTGCAGCCCATCCTTTCCACTTCACAATCAACTGGTTTTATCTTTTTGTTAAAAAAAGTTATAAGAGAGAGTTTGAAGAAAGAACTCTCAGATAAAGATATTTTAAAAGAGTTGTTGCATTTTGAATCAAAGATAGATGAATTGACTTTGATTGCCTTTGATGTTTATCTAAAATGCAGAGAGAAAGTTTTTGAGATAAAGGCAAACGAGGAGAGAAACAGAACCTTCCGCGCATTTGAGAGGGCGGGTTTGTTAACTGAGATTCCGGCAGATAGACCGAGTCTCTGAAGATTCAAATATTATTATGGAGGCTTCAGGCAGCAAGTAAAAGATTGCTCAAAGTAAAATTTGAAAGTTGCTGTGAAGCCATAGAGCGAGGTAATGTTAATGAATGAAAAGTATTTGTATTCCCTCATAGCAGTTATTGCTCTTTTTCTGGTCGCCTATGCGGGCGTTGAAGCAGCAGGGCTTCAGTGGCTATTCGGGATTATTATTCCTTACTTGGCCATAATTACATTTATTGTGGGATTTGTGGTGCGGGTCAAAGACTGGGCGTGTTCGCCGGTTCCATTTGCTATTCCCACAACATGCGGTCAGCAAGAATCGCTTCCATGGATCAAACCCAGTAAGATTGATAACCCATTTTCAACAGGCGGTGTTATTATAAGGATGGCCCTGGAAATATTGTTATTTCGTTCCTTGTTCAGGAATACAACATGCAAAATAAACGAAGGGCCAAGGATTTCTTATGTATGGGAAAAGTGGCTGTGGTTGTTTTCACTGGCTTTTCACTATTCGTTTCTTGTAGTGGTGGTGAGACATCTGCGTTTTTTTCTTGAGCATGTTCCTGTGTGTTTTCAAATTCTTGATAAGATTGACGGGTTTCTCCAGATCGGGCTGCCTGGTGTCATGCTTTCCGGTGTGGTTCTTCTGGCGGCGGCAATTTTTTTGCTTCTCAGGAGAATATTAATTTCGCAAGTAAGATATTTTTCACTTGCCGCAGATTTTTTCCCCTTATTTCTCATTATCGGTATTGCCGTATCAGGAATTATGATGCGATATTTTACAAAGGTAGATATCGTTGGCGTTAAAGAGTTGACAATGGGCATTGTTACGTTTCGTCCCCATATTCCGGATGGTATTGGTGCTATTTTTTATGTTCATGTGTTTTTTGTCAGCGTTCTGCTGGCATATTTTCCTTTCAGTAAACTAATGCATTTAGGTGGAGTATTCCTGAGCCCGACGAGAAATCTTCGTTGTAACACCAGGGCTCATAGACACATAAATCCTTGGAATCCAAAAGTTAAGGTTCATACATATGCTGAGTATGAAGATGATTTTAGGGAAAAAATGATAGGAGCTGGACTCCCAGTGGAAAAGGAGTTGTAATGGCAGATTTAAAACCAGAAGAACTAATTGCAAGGACAGATTTTACTCCGCCTAGAACCGGGTGGATGGACACCCCTACTGTAATTAGAGAGGGGATGTTTTGCTATGCTGCTAAACCTAAGAGCGTTGCAACACTTGGCCTTCCATATCCAAGAGAATGGAACCCGCTTGATGATGACTGGAAACTTCCCGAAAATTGGAAAGAAATCATTATAGAGGGGATGAAGGACAGGCTGGAAAGGTTTAGAACTTTTAAAATTTTTATGGACATCTGCGTGCGTTGCGGTGCATGCGCTGACAAATGTCATTTTTTTATCGGAACAGGCGATCCAAAAAATATGCCTGTTGTTCGAGCAGAGCTTCTCAGGTCGGTATACAGAAATGAGTTTACAAAAGCTGGAAAGATACTCGGAAAAATTGCCGGCGCAAGGGAGCTTACTCTGGATGTACTGAAAGAGTGGTGGTATTATTTTTTTCAGTGCAGTGAATGCAGGCGATGTTCGGTATTCTGCCCTTATGGTATTGATACGGCAGAAATTACAATGATGGGCAGAGAATTGCTTAATCTCCTGGGTCTGAACATAGACTGGATTGCTACCCCGGTAGCAAATTGCTACATGACAGGAAATCACATGGGAATCCAGCCACAAGCATTTGTTGATATGCTGGATTTTTTTGCTGATGAAATTGAAGACACAACCGGCGTAAGGGTTCACCCGACATACAACAAGAAAGGTGCAGATATCCTGTTTACAACCCCTTCCGGCGATGTTTTCGGCGATCCAGGCACATATACTGCCATGGGGTATATGATACTTTTCCATTACTTAAAGGTGAAATACGGTCTTGATGTTACATGGAGTACGTTTAATTCTGAAGGTGGTAATTTTGGCCTTTTTACCTCGAACGAGGTAATGAAAAGGTTGAATATAAAAATGTATGCCGAGGCAAAAAGGCTTGGTGTTAAATGGATTCTTGGCGGTGAATGCGGTCACATGTGGCGGGCGATAACCCAGTATATGGATACCATGAATGGTCCTGCTGATTTTCTTGAAGAACCTGTTAATCCAATAACCGGCACAAAGTTTGAAAATGCAAAATCTACAAAAATGGTACATATAGTAGAATTTACAGCCGACCTGATCAAACATAACAAGCTAGAACTTGATCCCAGTCGAAATGATAATTTAAAGGTCACGTTCCATGATTCATGCAATCCTGCCAGGGGTATGGGAATGCTTGATGAGCCACGGTATGTAATCAAGAAAGTTTGTAAGCATTTTTATGAAATGCCGAGGAATTGTATTCGGGAACAGACCTTTTGCTGTGGCAGCGGATCAGGACTTAATGCAAGTGAGGATATGGAGCTGAGGTTATCAGGTGGTTTGCCCAGAGCAAACGCAGTAAAATATGTTCAAGAAAAACACGGAGTAAACATGCTGGCCTGTATTTGTGCTATTGACAGGGCAGTTCTTCCACCGCTAATGGGTTACTGGGTTCCTGAAGTAGATGTTACCGGCATTCACGAGTTGGTAACTAATGCCTTGATTATACCCGGTGAAAAGGAAAAAACAGTGAACTTGCGTGGAGAAGATATTCTTAATAAGGATGAGGTTGGTCCTGAAGAATATTATACACGCCCTGATTTTTCCGGCCGGTAGTGGGGGGAATTGATTTTGAGTAATGTAAGTAATAGGAGATGAAACCTATGTATGATAAAAACAAGATAGTTACCGGCTTGGTTATTTTTGTTGCAATTGTAACATTTCCTTTTTGGTATAATTTAGGAAAAGCATCCTCAGTACCTGAGCCAAAGCTGTCTGAAAAGGCGAAAGCTGCAAAAGAATGTGTTGTGCCTAAAGTGGATATGAAGCAAGAGCATATGCAGATTCTTGACCTGTGGAGAGATACAGTAGTGCGGGATGCCAACAGGGTTTACAAAACCGGCAAAGGTAAGACATTTAATATGAGTCTTTCCACTGGCGAAGAGTCATGCATGGGATGTCATGAGGATAAGGCTGAATTTTGTGATAAATGCCATAATTATGCTTCGGTAGACCCTTACTGCTGGGATTGTCACATAGCGCCGAAGGAGAAGAAGCCGGAGGAGAATAAGTAATGGGAAACAGCAGAAGAAGCTTCTTGAAAGTAGCTGGAATAACAGCTTTAGGGATAGGGACAAAGCCGGTTCTTGATGTTTTAGCTTCATCAGAAGGGCACGGTGCAGAACCCAAACCCGAAGTCTCTAAAAATGAAAAAGCCCTTACAGCCAAGAAATGGGGTATGGTAATAGACACCAGGAAATTTCATTCAGCAGAGGATCTTGACCCGATCATTGAAGCCTGTCATAAGATCCATAATGTTCCAGAACTCACAGAGCCAAGGCATAAGATCATGTGGATCTGGGAGGATGAGTATAAACATGTCTTTACTCACAGGGAACATGATTTAATTAATGACAGAATTAAAGATCTGCCGTTCCTGGTATTATGCAATCACTGTGAAAAACCGGCATGTGTCAGAGCCTGTCCTACAAAAGCAACATTTAAAAGGGATGACGGAATTGTTTTGATGGACTTTCACAGGTGTATTGGGTGCAGATTCTGCATGGCGGCATGTCCTTATGGATCAAGAAGTTTTAACTTCAGAGATCCGCGTCCTTTCATCAAAGAGGAAAACAAGGAATTCCCTACAAGGATGAAAGGTGTTGTGGAAAAGTGCAATTTTTGTGCTGAAAGACTGGCTGTCGGTAAAATGCCGGCTTGCGTTGAGGCATCAAATGGTGCAATAACGTTCGGTGATCTTGATGATTCTGAGTCGGAAGTAAGAGAACTATTAAGAACAAACTACACTATTCGGCGTAAACCAGACCTTGGTGCTGGGCCGTCTGTTTACTACATAGTATGATGTGAGGTGGTTATGCTTGAATTAGCTCTTAAAGGAGACAAGAAATACTGGGGATGGGTAATTGCATTGTTAGCCGTTATAGGTGTAGCCTTTGCTGTTTACCTGAAGCAGCTTGATTTTGGTTTGGGAATTACAGGTATGAGCAGAGATGTTTCCTGGGGTTTTTACATCGCTCAGTTTACATTTCTTGTCGGAGTAGCTGCGGGGGGTGTTATGGTAGTTCTTCCCAGATATCTGCACGATTATAAAGCATTCGGCAAGATTACGATTCTGGGAGAGTTTTTGGCTATTGCTGCAGTTGTAATGTGTTTATTATTTATTATTGCAGACCTTGGGCAGCCGATGCGTGCTTTTAATGTTATATTGTATCCCACGCCTGGGTCTGTCCTTTTTTGGGATATGATCGTATTAAATGGGTATCTTTTGTTAAATATAGTAGTTGGCTGGAATGTTCTTGAGGCTGAACGAAATAATATTCACTATGCAAAGTGGGTTAAA
>JAFDFV010000420.1 GCA_019309665.1 Deltaproteobacteria bacterium
GCTTGTGGATGCATCATAAAACTACGCCCTTCAACTCATTTTTCCAGGTTTCAATCATCAAAAAATACAATTAGATCGGCCATTATGCATCGAATCAATACAGGTAAATGGCCGTCCGGTTCAGCCAAGTCACGTCAGCGCCACTGGCTTTGCAATCTGAAACGTCAAGTAAAAGCTCATCTGACCGAAGAATGGAAAAACGGCCTGATTGCAGCCTTTCGATTCAGCATTATCAATGATTTTGTAAATGGAATCATGCTGGATCACGGAGAAAAGGAAAGGCTGTTAAGGGAAAAATGCGACCGGAAGTGGGTTATCCCCCATTCGGACAAAACAAGTATCAGCAGAGGCACGATACAACGCTGGATAAAACTCTATGAAGAAAGTGGGAACAATCTTGAGTCCCTTTATCCAAGGGGCCGCAATGACCGGGGTAAACAACGAGCCCTGGATGAAGAAACCTGCCTCGGACTTGTCCGCCTGAGGGAAGAGATGCCTGATGTTACCGTTCCGTTTATTATAAAAACAATGAAAAAACGTGACGTTGTAAGGCGCAAAACATACCTGATAGCCTTTATTGATGACCATTCCCGGTTGATACCCTATGGTCAATTTTACACATCGGAAAATGTCCAATCATTTATGCATGCCTTTGAGCAAGCATTGTTAAGACGAGGTATGCCCCGTAAATTGTATGTGGATAACGGCAGTGCCTATCGTTCTCAACAGCTTATGCATACGGCACCCTTGGCATTGCCCTGATTCACGCCAGGCCTTATAAACCTCAGGGGAAAGGAAAAATTGAGAGATTTTTTAAAACACTGCGAAGTCAGTTTTTGCCTGATTTCAGCAAAGATACTCTTCAAGAAATTAACCAGGCTTTTAAAGCCTGGTTATCAGATGAGTACCACTCCCGGAAGCACTCCTCCACCGGCAAATCCCCGCTTGCCCGATTTGTTGATAATATTGAATGCGTCAGATCTGCCCCGGACAACCTTAAGGATCATTTTAGAAAAGTTGCCAGACGCAGGGTCAACAAAGACCGAACCATAGTGCTTGATAAACGCTTGTATGAAGGACCTGTTGAGTTGATTGGAAAACAGGTGGAATTGTTTTTTCATGAAGAAGAAAGGGATCGTGTAGAAATCAGGTATAAGCAGAAATCCTATGGCATTCTCAAACAGGTAGACCTGAATGTTAATTGTCGGGTTAAACGGGACAAAAACAATGATCCGATAATATCCGGAGGCAATTCAATACCGCAAAGCGGCCGAATATGGGAGATAGAATCATGACCTATCGCGCATTTTTTGAACTTCAACGAGAGCCTTTTTGTGCAGACATAGCTCACAAGGAGATACTGGTCACCCCTGCCCTGAAGGGGGTTGAAGATCGGATACATTATGCAATACGCCTTGGGTCAATAGCCTTGATCACAGGAGAGATCGGAAGCGGTAAATCAACAGCATTAAGGTATGTGGTAGGTCTGCTTCATCCTTCGGAATACAGGGTAATTAATGTTACCGTATCTTCGGGTTCCATACTTGAGTTATATCGCCAGATATTGAATGAACTGGGGATTGATATGACCGGGATTTCAAGAGCAGTAATGACAAAACAGATTAAACAGGAAATTCTGGAGCTGGTATTAGGCAAAAAGATGAAAGCTGTTTTAGTTGTTAAGGAATATATTTGAAGAAGCTGCAATAACCGCTATCCATCAAGGTTCAGGCGGTCTGTTCAGAAAAGCCAATCATTTGGCCGGAGGCGCTATCATTGTTGCAGCCAAACACAAATTTGCCATGGTATCTTCTGAACATGTTCGGATTGCAGCGACTGAAATTTTTTAATCAAGGGGGAAAAATGAATTTTTACGAGGACAAGGAATTTGAGCAAAAAATAGAGCAGATCACAGATCAGTTTGGATATCTGTTACTGGATATTATATTTATGACTTTTCAAAAAATCAATAGCGAGAATCAGCTAGTTAAAGAGTTTTTAGATGCCAAGTTGCAGGTTCATAAAGAGGAAGCATTTTAGAGTTTCGGTGAAACGGAGTCAGGATATCTAAGAGAAGGAAATCTGACAAGGGATAACCGGAAGCAGGTAGCATTGAATAATGCACCAGGGGGAAGTGGATAGATTCTGCTTCCCCCTTAATAATTATTCAAGCTTTCCTGCTCATGCCTTAAAAAACCCCTATAAATAAGTTGTAGTAAATCGATTTTCTCTTTGTGTTCAAAATAAATTGAGTTTTTTCAGCTTGTTTAAAATAATCAGCAAATTTTAGCCAGGATAAAAAGGCAATCAACAGTAATTTACTCATATGTGTAGTTGAAGCACCATAAGAGTTGCCTCTTTTTATGTCATTGAATATATCTCGAAGTTCATCACATCGTGTAATAATTATACCTACGCTTATTGCACGCAGAT
>JAFDFV010000088.1 GCA_019309665.1 Deltaproteobacteria bacterium
TTCCCTGTTAAAACCGATGTTCGGCACCAGGTCGAATGCAGGGCTCAGTCTCCAGCCCTCATCATTGTGCAACATTCGGATTCTCCAGATATTCAGGAGTATAGCGGAATTGTCCCTCCAATGCTCCCCTGGCATCAGGGTCGTCGATAGCCAGTTCTCCGACCTTGACAACTTCCGATGCAGGCAGAGTCAACCATACCGTGAGCATCATGTCTTTTCTTTCGCCTTCCACCGGCACGCTGTCGCTTACTGGTTTTTTTTTGAATTTAGCAAACAGGTCTTCTTTTGGAGCCAGCACTTCCTGCCAGCCGTCAAGCCGGCCGAGTATGCTGCTTGCCTCCAGCCATTTGCCAATCAGCGTCTGCGAAGAACCTTTTTCCATTTTGCTGTACGTCTGGCGGGTCAGGCCAAGCCGTTGCGCAAATAGATCCTGGCTTTCGTTGCGAGCCAGGCGTGCCTCTTTCAATCTTTCTCCAAGCCGCAGCAGTAAGGACGCAACATTTTTTTCATTGTTAATCATATTTAACCTTATAGCATAAAGATGCCTATTATGTAAAAAATTTATTACAGAGTAATTATCTTTCGTATTTTTTCATTACGTTTAGGCTTGATAAGGCCGAATATTTTATCAGCTAAGGCAAAAAATCTGATAAACGATCAATAAAATTGTCTTTAGGAACGTGGACGAATTAACTTCCTCAAGTAGGCGCACAGATTTGGGTCGAATTTGTTCGATCTCAGATCACAAAAGTTGAAGGAATAGCGAGCTATTTCAATATTTTTGTGGGCGCTCAATTCCCCGGATGATGATGTGATGTAAAATACCCGATGCGTCAAGGCGGGCTGATATAGGCATGTATGACTACCATCGAGAATATAACTAAATGTCAAGTTACTTACTTATTTATGGACGTCCCTCATTTTATTGTAGCGCACTCTGTGGTGGGTATTTGCATTGACATAGATGGAAAACTATGGTTTATAAATGAAGCATTTGCGCAAATCTTTGGTTATTCCAGGCATGAGTTCTTGGGCATGGAAGTCGCGGAATTAGTGTATTTTGAATTGTAGGTGGTTATCTGGAAGATAAGCAAGATTTTAGACAAACCTTTCAATAAAATTAGGATGAATGACAAAGGAGAAAGCCATGAAGAATAGAATGTATGTTCACGGCTCGATTATTTTTTTAGCTCTCTTGTTTTTTAACGCAGTCGTTTTTGGAGCCACCCCCAAGAAGGTTTTCATCGTCCACAGCTATGAAAAAGGCCATGTTTGCGGTCAGCCTCAGGCAGATGGTGTTGTTGATGCCTTTTCCGAATCTGACCTGCAAATAGGCAAGGATGTTGAGTTTGACTATTTCTATATGGATACCAAAAAGACCTACACCACACCATCCGAAATTGAAAAAAGAGGCAGGTTGGCTTTAGAAAAAGTCAAAATTGTCAAGCCCGATCTGGTCGTCACCATTGATGACAATGCAGCCAAAACAGTTTTGCTGCCACTGGTAGGAAGCGACGATATACAGGTAGTTTTTTCCGGGATGAACGGCCAGCCTGAAGACTACAATATGAAGAAGTATTTCATGGACAGCCGCAGCAAACCAGGGGCGAATGTCACTGGTATCTATGAAAAACTATACCTGGTCAGGTCTCTGAATGTTATGAAGGGGGTGCTACCGGGTCTCAAGAAGGTCCTGGCTATCACGGATTATTCACCGACTGGTAATGCTATAACAAAACAGCTTGAAAAGGAGAGCGGAGAGGAGATACTTCCTGTGGCCTTTGAACTCGTGAGAGTAAAAGACTTTGCCGGGTACAAGAAAACCATCTCCAGCGTAAATAAGGATCATAAGATTGGCGCAATCTATCCCGTAGCCTTGTCACTCAAGACCGCTGAGGGCAAGACATATGCGGCTCCTGATATTTTCAGGTGGACCATCAAGAACTGCAAGAAACCGGGCATGGCGTTAAACTATTTTTTCGCTAAACTCGGGCTCTTCGGAGGGGCGGCCGTGGATTTCAAGGCCATGGGACATCAAGCAGGGTCCAAGGCGGTTAAGATCATAAAAGGGTCAATGGCTGGAGATCTCCCTATTGAAGATGCAAACAAGTATGCTATTGTCTTTAATCTGGCCAGAGCAAAAGAGCTTGGGATCAACATCCCGTTTGAGATCCTTGGAGCTGCCGATTTTGTATATGAGGAAATCCTTTTGAAATAGTTGCTGCCTGTTCACTGTTCTCCGTTTTCCATTCACAGCCGGACAGAGGGCAGCAGCAAAAAAGACATATTGCACCATGAATGAGTTTCCCGAGTATAAGATGGCAGGGGATTAGTATGAGGAAGTCTATTTTCTATACGTTGAGGTCAAAGCTCATCCTGGCCAGTCTATTGATATTGTTCTTTCCCATGACCATCGCCACTTTCTATGCCATTGAATCCTTTGATAGATACATCAGAGAGATGAAGCAAAACGAACTCCGTTCCAATCTTACGACGTCTTCTCTAATATATGAAAATCATAAGCAAAGATTACAAACTATCGCCCGTGGCATATCTGTTGATAATACCTGTAAAATTACACTGGATTTGGGTATAAAAGCCCAACTCGCCGGATACATATCATCTCTGTTCAAAGAGCATAATCTTACTATTTTAATCATAACCGATGACAAAGGACAAGTCATATGCAAGGAAGGCAACTTGGATTTTTTCGGTCCGAACCTCTCTACCCATAATCTTATAAAAAGAGCTCTTAGGGGGGAATCGCTGATTTCCACAGAAATAGAGCCTGATCCTGGCCTGTTTAGGGAGACTTCTTATGATGACTCTCTTGTCGCATCTGACAACACTGCACTTATGATTGAAGCAGTAGCGCCTATTTTTCTCAGAAATAAGCTTATTGGTACGGTGCTGGCAGGTTACTTGCTAAATAACAACACAAACATTGTAGAGGATATGAAAAAGAGGACTGTTGGAATGGAGTGCCTTATCCTGATGAGAGATGAGATTATATCATCCACTTTTTTCGTTAAGGAGGGACTTTCACTGGTTGGTAAAGACCTTCTTTTAGGCATGGATGGGGGAAACATTTCTAAAATAAGACAGATGGAACTATTGGGTAATAGATATCTCTTTGCTTTTCAAAGAATAAAAAATATCAACAATGAAAATGTCGGACTTTTAGGGGTTGCCTCTAGTTTACAGAGAATGGAGGTGATTATAAGCGCGACCAGAAACAGGATGCTTTTGATATCTGCTGGCGGCGTGTTGCTTGCCATCATTCTGACTGTTTTTTTATCCAAGCGAATAGTTGGTCCTATTAAGGCTGTTGTCACGGCTATGGATGCCATGGGGAAAGGAAAGCTGGGCCATCGCGTGACAATCCGGCAAAAGGATGAAGTGGGAAAACTGATAGGCGGCTTTAACAAAATGGCCGATAGCCTTTGTGCAAGACAACTTCAGCTCGAAAACGAGAAAAGGACTGCACTGGAGGCCAGTAAACTGAAGAGCGAATTCCTTGCCAATATGAGTCATGAGATCCGCACACCCATGAATGGGGTCATCGGGATGACTGACCTAGCCATGGCCACAGATCTGACCGGAGAGCAGAGGGAATACTTGGAGATAGTGAAGACCTCTGCGGATTCCCTTCTTGCCCTTCTGGACACCATTCTGGATCTTTCCAAGATCGAGGCCGGCCAGGTCGAGCTGGAGGAGATCGCATTTGACCTGCGTACCACATTGGAGACTGCTATTGATATGCTGGCAGTGAAGGCACACGATAAGGGATTGGAGCTGGCCTGTCACGTAAAACAGGACGTACGCACAGCTTTGGTGGGTGACCCTCTTCGATTGCGGCAGATTATCATTAACCTGGGGGGGAATGCCATTAAATTTACGAACACGGGAGAGGTGGTCATCAGGGTAGAGACTGAAAAGGAAGAGGAATCTTCCGTTCTTTTGCATTTTATGGTTTTGGACACAGGCATTGGCGTTCCTCCTGACAAGACGGAGACAATCTTTAAGAGTTTTACCCAGGCGGATGGTTCCACTACTAGGAAGTACGGAGGCACAGGGTTGGGCTTGGATATATCCAGGCGGTTCGTGGAGATGATGGGGGGACGCATCTGGGTCGAGAGCGAGGTAGGCAAGGGAAGCACTTTTCATTTTATGGCACGTTTTGGGTTGGGCCGTGAAGAGTCAAAGGAAGTGTCACGTATTCAGGAGGTGAACCTTTCGGGCGTGAAAGCACTCATCGTGGATGATAATGCCACCAACCGCCTGATTGTCAGGGAGATGATATCCTCATGGGGTCTTGTTCCTGTGGAAGCTGTAGATGGCAAGGAGGCCCTTGCTGCGATGGAGAAGGCGTTTGAGGCGGGTGGCCATTACCGACTCCTTTTATTGGATTTACAGATGCCAGGCATGGACGGATTTGAGGTGGCAAAAAGGGTCAAGGCGAGCCCCTTGGGGTCAGATGTAGAAATCATCCTGCTCACCTCTGTAGGGATGCAAGGGGATGCAAGGCATTGTATGGAGCTGGGGATATCAGGCTATCTGGTCAAGCCCGTGAAGCAACTGGAGCTTTTGGAGATCATTACGATGGCCTTGGGGCAGCCCTCTCGTGATGGGGATCCGGTGATTACTCGTCATCTTATCCGGGAGGCCCGCAGGAGGCTTAGCATCCTTCTGGCCGAGGACAATATCGTTAATCAGAAGCTGGCCGCGAAGCTATTAGAGAAGCGAGGTTATCGGGTTGCTGTGGCCTCGAACGGCAGGGAGGCAGTGGATGCGTTTGAGGGAGAGCGTTTTGATCTGATCCTGATGGACGTGCAGATGCCGGAGATGGACGGCATCGAGGCCACACGATTGATTCGGGAGAAGGAAGCGGAGCATGGCGGACATATTCCCATTGTGGCCATGACTGCCCATGCCATGAAGGGGGATCGGGAAAAATGTCTTGCGGCGGGAATGGACAACTATATGTCCAAACCGTTCAAGCCCATGGAGCTATATTCGATAATTGAGAAGGCAGCCTTTAGACCTTAGGGAAAAAAGGGGGAGAAGGCACTTTTGTAATCATCCTATAGGAATATGTAATTTGTCTGCTTTCAATGATTTTGGGCCGGTGGTAGAGCATACTCGTGCAGGCTTCACATTGGCGATACAGGTTTTTTCTGAAATTACGATTCGATTGAATCGATAAACAAAATATGTTTCATCTAGTAATATCCCCATAAAAAATGCAATAACAATCCAAAATACAATATAATATATATCAGGCTGGAAAGATATACAGTTAATCCATAAGAAGATATTAGGTGTAGAATGACATATATAAATATCGGTAGTATATGAGGCATTTTTATCAACAGACATGCTGGCGGAATAGGCAAAGAATTTAATAAATAAGAACAGCAATAATACTATTATCCCCTGCTTAAAGAAGAGAGCTGAATTTTCCAAGTCCCCTAACCATAGATCAAATATGTTGGTCGGAGTAAAATGGTATATGCTTAAAAAAGATAACAGAATTATTGAAGATACACCGAGCCATTTCCAGTGTTCGGCAAATTTAGCACTCTCAACCGGCTTTTTTATCCGGATTGATTGAGCTATAAATGTAGGCACAATCATGGAAAAAAACATGACCGTAAGAAATGGTATAAATAAAATATAGAATGAATTGTTAGTACAGAACAAAAGGCAACATATAACCAGGGGAGACAAGAGAGAGAGTAAAAATGTTTTTTCAATAGCCAAGTACAAGCTCCCACCCCAAAGCAAAGAGAGTGTGGGCGCTGTAAAGGCCGGCGGCATAAGAAAAAGCATCACCAAACTTGATGCTACATTATCTTTAAATAATAAAAACAAGCATCCAGCCAAGACAAACTTTAGGCACCAAAGAACCAAGAATGGCTTTTTCAAGTTGAAAGAATGAGTTATGCAGCTTGTATTTAAGCTAAGTGAAATAAAGAAAGTGCTAATACCAAGAAATACGCATGTTGTTATCAAAAAAGCAAACTTGTTTAATGGAAGGCCAATGGCAGCCTTTGCTAAAATGGCAAAAAAAGCGGCTGCAATAATTATCCAGGAAGAACAATAAGTAATACGATCGGAAATTTCTTTTAAAAGCTTTGATTCAGACTTTATATAATTTATTAAATCCTTTTTGCTCATTGGCTTGGCATTTGGAAGACGAAAATCAAAGTAGTCCTCCACCTTAAGTTCAGCAAAGATCAAGGCAAACATCTCAATAATATACTTATGGCACACAACCAGAATCGATTTCCCTGATTTAAGTCTGGGGAGTAATACATTGTAATAGTACTTGTAAACTCTCTCATACATATCCTTAAAGGTCTCTCCAGACTCCGGAAATTCAAGTGGAGAATGTAGCTTTTTTTCATAAGCCCCATAGCCGAAGGATTTTTTGAGTAAATTTTTATTCTTTTTTGCAAATATACCAAAGTTTCTTTCTCTCACTTCCGCAGATTCGATAAATGGGATGTTTTCTTGTCCTGCTTCTTTTAAGGCAATGAAGGCAGTTATTTTAGTACGAGAAAGATCGGAAGTGTGAACTTCGTCAAACTTAAGTCCCTTTTTTAATATTATTCGTCCTGCTTCTTTTGCTTGCCTCTTCCCAAGATCAGAGAGCGGAACATCAATACCTCCGGCAAGGTAGTTTTGCTCGTTTGCATGCGTTTCTCCGTGTCTAATGAAATATATTGAGTCTTTACGTTCCAAAGCACTATACTCTTAATAATCTTTTAAGTTAGTGGAGGATTATCGGCAAAGCTGTGGGCTTATTTTCTATGAACTCCTCAAAGGGGACGGTTTATGAGCCTTTAAACTGAGGAGACAAACCCGGATATTTATTAGATAAAATTTAAGCAATATTTGTACCAAACTAAATATCATGAAATATTAGATAGTGGAATATTGGGTGAGGGATATTGGGGACATCCTATAATTCTTCTGTCATGGGGATATTGGATATTAGTGGATATAAGGGACGTCCATAAATAAGTAAATAACTTGCCATAGCACCGATTTTCACAGATGGTTAAATCGACATAATTGCCCCAATTTTTGTCTAACCACCGATTTTTGTCATCAAGGCTGAAAAAGTGCTCCATTTAAATTATAACACTTGAACTGAGCTACGGCGTTTAATATAATATTCTTAATTTTTTATAAAAATTCATTGGATGGGAAAATGGAAATTCTTATTTACGTTAGATGGGTATTTTCTTAGCTCAAGTATTTTTGCTGCCGGGGGGACGTTCGGGACGTACATTACATTCGGGACATTAGTTTATAAGTTACTGTTAAGCTTTTAACGAGTAATTGCAGCGTATAACCAATTGCTCTTAAGCGTTTAACCGATAAACTGACTGCGGGTTGCGAAATCTTCAGATTTTGCCCTAATTCGCTTTGACTTATTCCTAACTCACTTGTTGCTTAGAAACAGAGCAAACTGCGAGCCGTAACCGTGTTCCTAACCTGGGCAAGTACTTTTTTAACAAAGTCACTGTCTCCTAAAATGCGCTCATCGCCCTTTTGGTATGAACCGATTTTTCTTAATGCTTTTATCGCCGACCATCCGCCTGCACTGCGTATGAGACCGCCTCCAACAAGATCGGACCGCTTCCCTTGTTCGATTCCCTTTTTGACAAATTCGCGGTACCTGCGGATAGCTTCAGCCTTATTGGAAGCAAATAATTTGAGTATATAATCCTTATTTTGCCATGTATTTGTCTTTTTTCCCAAAATGCAACTGTGTCCACAATAGGGA
>JAFDFV010000421.1 GCA_019309665.1 Deltaproteobacteria bacterium
AAACGGCATGGCTCAGGGTAAAATTTACATCGCCGGTAATATTGGCTCCCGCGGCATGACCATGACAAAACACAACCCTCGTTTTGATCCCCCTGAATTGTGGGTTCTTGGCTCTGCTGGTGATTATTTCGGTGAATTCATGGCCGGAGGAATTGCTGTTATTTGCGGATTTGAAGCACAGTCACCCGATAATATTCTGGGGTTTCGGCCATTTGTGGGTATGGTAGCCGGAAAGGCTTTTTTCCGCGGTTCACACAAGGGCTTCAGTCAGCCGGACGCTAAAATTGTGCCGATTACAGATGAAGACTGGGACTGGCTTACTAAAAATCTGAAAATCTTTCTTAAAAACATTGGCAGGCCGGAACTTTTTGAAACTCTCTCTGATAAAAATGAGTGGCAGCTTTTAACCGCACGTACACCGCAGGAAAGAACCGGACGGCAGCTCCGCAGTATGGAATCTTTTCATGAAGAAATATGGGATAAAGAGCTTGGCAGAGGAGGTATATTTGGAGATCTTACGGACCTGGACAGAAGCCACATACCTCTTATTACGACCGGCGAATTGAGACGTTTTGTTCCTGTATGGGAAAATAAAAAATATGCAGCTCCCTGTGAAGCCGCTTGTCCTGCAGGTATTCCTGTTCGTGATCGATGGCGACTGATAAGGGATGGCCGTATTGACGAGGCTGTAGACATGGCCCTTGCATATACGCCCTTTCCTGCCTCTGTTTGCGGTTATCTATGCCCTAATCTATGCATGCAGTCATGCACCAGACAATTAGCAGACATGGTTCCAATAGATGTAAAAAAACTCGGCAAAGCAAGCATAAATGCGAGACTTCCGGAACTACCGCCATTAAGTGGAAATAAAATCGCCGTAATCGGCGGCGGCACCGCAGGAATTTCTGTTGCATGGCAGCTCAGGCAGCACGGGCATGAAGTAACTGTTTATGATATGTCAAAAACCCTGGGAGGAAAGATATCCTCAGTTATTCCGGACAGCCGGATTCCAGAAGAAGTAATCACAAAAGAACTGGAAAGGATTAAAAAAGTTATTCCACATATACATCTCCAGCAGCGTCTTGAACGGAAAGAAATCGAACAGCTCAGGGAGGATTTTGATTTTATAGTTATCGCTATAGGTGCACAAAAGCCAAGAGTAATCCCTATCCCAGGCAAAGAGCTAATGATAACTGCTCTTGATTTTCTGATACAGGCAAAAACAGGTAAGGCAAAACCCGGAGAAAAAGTAGTTATTATTGGTGCCGGAAATGTAGGATGCGATGTGGCAACCGAGGCATACAGATTTGGAGCTAAAGATATTACACTCATAGATGTTCAGGCACCGGCCTCATTTGGCAAAGAGAGAGAAGATGCCGAAGCTATCGGCGCAAAATTCAGATGGCCGTGCTTTACAAAAGAAATTACAAAAAAAGGTGTTAAGCTTATGACAGGAGAAGTCATACCTGCGGACACTGTAATTATATCTATCGGGGACACCCCGGATATAGAATTTCTTCCGGAAAACGTGGCCACAAAACACGGGTTCATTGTAGTTAACGACTACTATCAAACCACCGATCCCAAAATTTTCGCAATCGGTGATGCAGTAAAACCAGGGCTTTTAACAGATGCTATCGGGTCCGGCCGAAAAGCAGGGAAAGCAATAATAAACATCCTGAAAGGCAAAAAACCACTTGACGATACCCGCGAGATGATTCATCGTGAGCGGGTTACTCTGGAATATTTTGATCCAAGAATAACCGGCTTTGATGACATTGAGCAGTGCAGCTCACAATGTTCATCCTGCGGAACCTGCCGGGACTGCGGGATATGTATTGAAGTATGCCCTCAGTCAGCCATCAGCAGGAAGGAAATAAAAAATAATGATTTTGAGATGGTCGTAGATGAAACAAGGTGCATTGGCTGCGGATTCTGCGCAAAAGCCTGTCCTTGCGGAATCTGGAATATTATAAAAAACGAACCTGTTGAGTAACCAGCCTAAACCATTACCTTTGGTACTGGTACCATAAAAAGGTTTTACCATTACAGTAATTATTTAAGAGTGCCTAAAGTGAGCTAAAGTGCCTAAAATGCCTAAAGTTAAGGAATCTTGCCATTTTATATCTGCCTGCCGGCAGGTAGGTTCCTCTCTGCCTTCAACGCACTGGTAAGAAAGTAATTGCAAATCCTTGTAGCTTTAATTATCAATCAGCACGCCGAAGGCGTACCACAACTTTAGGCACTTTAGTTCACTTTAGGCATTTTAGGCACTTAACTCAGTTAATATTGATTATGAAAGCCATACTATCTCTAGAAGACGGACGCACCTTCAACTGCCGCAGCTTTACAGGACCCGGAGAGGCCTGGGGGGAAGTCGTATTTAATACAAGCATGACAGGATATCAGGAAGTATTGACTTCCGCTTTTCTGGTAAAGGAATATCAAGATTTTCCGAGCAACTTCAGATCAACTTCCACTCTTGCAGATTATCTGAAAGCCCAGGGGATACTGGGCATTGAGCAGTTTGATACACGCGCGCTTACAAGGCACATCCGAAAAACCGGTGCCATGCGTGCATTCATAACAACCCGTGATTCGGACCCTGCCTCCTGTGTAAAACGTGCACGGGGAATTTCAAGCATGGCAGGACAAGACCTTGTAAAAGAAGTAACAACAAAAGTTCCTTATTTCTGGACACAAGAAAAGCCTGTTTATATCGGAAAAGATGTCCCTTTAAGCAAAAATATATGGAAATACAGCCTGTTTATATCGGAAAAGATGTCCCTTTAAGCAAAAATATATGGAAATACAGCGGAAGCAAACATTCTGTTGTGGTCTTTGACTTTGGGATAAAATACAATATTTTACGATGTCTTGAATATGCTGGTTTTGAAATTTTAGTTGTTCCGGCCACAACAAGCGCTGAGACTATAAAACTTATTGAACCGGACGGGCTCTTTCTTTCAAACGGTCCTGGTGATCCGGAACCTGTCTCATACGCAATAGATACCATCA
>JAFDFV010000422.1 GCA_019309665.1 Deltaproteobacteria bacterium
GAGTTTGTGGAAACAACTTTTGCAGCATCGTTGGCAAGGCTAAAATTGTGCGACCTGAGATAGCGGGAACGAGGATAGTCGTACAAAAATGCTACAAGGCTTGACCAGACTATTGCCACAAAGAATATCGCCACGGCAGTACGAGGAAAAATGTAACGATTGAGCTTTGCAAAGTTCTCGCGTGCCAACAGGAGAATAGTCAACAGTAATGCCAATAGCAACGGCAGAGTAAGAAAAGGAAATTCTTGAGCGTTTACTCCATTTAATGTCGTGAGAAATAGGATAGCAAAGAGAAAAGTGGTCAACAAACACATTCTACCCCAGTTTAAATTTATGTTGCCGGACATCTCACGCCAGGCATAGGCGGAAAGCATAGAGGTAAGAGGTAAAATTGGAATAAAGTACCTGAGATTCATGCACAATCCACCGTGCCAGCCATTATGATACGCATAAAAACCTATAAAAGCTACAGGGATAAGAAATAATATTGTGAGCTGTACAGACTCTTTGTCATTACGTATAATTCTTAGAAAAGGGAGCAGCAGCACTACAAGGTAAGGGCAACTTTGCAGCAGCGATTTTTTCAGCCCATTTATATAGACCATTCCACCTCCCTCGCTGCGTGACAAGGCTCCTTCTCTGATGTCAAGATCTCGCACACGAAGGTCAACAATCAGTTGGTAAGCTCCGTTCAAAGAGTTTCCGACCTCGGTTCGTACCTGAGGAATAATTGCAAGAACGGTTATCAACAATATTGTCGTAATTATGGCTGTACGTTTGTAACGGTGCAGCGTGGAGATCACTGGGCGTCGCGTTAATACCCATGAAATGACGATTATAAGTATGCCCAGCACGGCAAAAGGCAAATATCGTTTGAGTTCCGATGCATCCATAGAGCGGCCATAGGAAAAAGGTGAAAGGACACCAAATTTTGCGTAGTTTGTGGCGGTGAGAATGACCAAACCGGGAAGTGCTCCGATGCAGGTTGCAAGGGCAGGCAGCGGACGGTATGGTTTCAGAAAAAGGAAAGGGATAATGAGACATGGAAGCACGAAGATGGAATCAAGACGGATTCCCATGGCAAATCCTGTGAGAGCAAGCAAAAATGCCACACGCACTGTTTTTGCGTAGAACGAGCAGACAAAAAAGTAGAAGGCTACCATAAGGAAAAAAGTTGTGGTAGCGTGAGGCCATGCTGCTTGCGAATATTCCCAGGAAAAGGTTGCAAAAATAAAAATAAAGCATGAGTTTAAGGCCAGATTTCGATCCTGAAAGAGTTTTCTTGCAATGGCGTAACAGAAAAAAACAATGCCGGCAAATGCGATAACATTGATAAAAAACAAACCGCGATACCCCCAGATACGGTAAAATGGCGTACTGAGTACGGGAAAAAGGTAAGGATATTGGGAAACAAGTCTCTCGTTACGGGCGAATATGAGACGCGTCTCCAGTTCCGGAGACGGATATTCCCGATAGCCATTCCATATTTCAAGACCACCAGATTCCGAAAAGCTTTTCGTCATCATGTGGTATGTACCCTCATCAATGGAGAGGTGCCCAGGAACAATTGTGAAAACGGAAATCAGGATATAGGCAACGCCAATCAGAAAAAGCGATTTTATCTTAAATTTTTCTGTCGATGTCATGGGCATGAGAATAACCTAAAACACAATATGGCCAAACTTCATCATCTTAACGTGTACATTTAAAATTCCAGCACAGCATGGCGTTCTATTGACCTGCTTTTCAAATCCGATATTATTTCTTCACGTTGTGTCTTCATATCAACACAACAACTTAATAGTCAAATATTATTCACTATATGATAGACTTCTTGTTTTTCTAATAACAAGTATTTCTTTAGAAATTAGATAGTGTTTGAACGATAAATCATAACATATTGATATTAAGTTATAATTTCGGATATAAGTGAAACGAAGATTTTCCAGAAAAATGCATTATTTACTTGCATTAATAACTCGAAAGTGGTATATATCTTACTGAATTAACATAATATATAGATTTTCTACCCGTATAGTAGAAAAAAACTCACAGCATTAATCTCTTTGAACTCAACCGTTCTGTGCATTGGGAATTTTCTGTACTTCAGATATAGGGAGGATTATATCATGAAACTCATAGTCCAAATACCATGCTATAACGAGGAACAAACCCTTCCGGAAACCGTTAAGGATATTCCCCGCAAAATAGACGGAATTGACCAGGTGGAAATCCTTATCATTGATGATGGCAGCACAGATAAAACCGTGGAGATAGCAAAGGAGATCGGTGTTGATCACATCGTGAGAAACATTTGTAACAAGGGGCTTGCACGTACCTTTCTTGCCGGATTGGATGCCTCCCTGAGACTTGGCGCTGACATTATCGTCAATACCGATGGAGATAATCAGTATAAGGGAGAAGATATCCCAAAGTTGATAGAACCTATTCTGAAAGAAGAGGCAGATATCGTAATAGGTGATCGACAGACTGATAAGGTTGCTCATTTTGGCTTTGCAAAGAAAAAACTGCAAAAGATAGGAAGCTGGGTGATACGCGGTCTTTCTGAAACCGATGTCCCGGATGCTGTCAGCGGTTTTCGGGCATTTAGACGGCAAGCAGCCATGCAAATGAACATTGTTTCGCCTTTTTCATATACGATTGAAACCATTATCCAGGCAGGCAAGAAACACCTTGCAGTAACCAGTGTTCCTATTGGCACGAACCCCAAGACGCGCGAATCAAGGCTTTTTAAAAGTATTCCCAACTTCATTGAACGTTCACTGACCACAATGATTCGCATGTACACCATGTATCAACCATTGCGCGTGTTTTTCTATATTGGTTTTTTCTTTATTCTTGCGGGCTTTATTCCTTCAATACGTTTTTTGATCTATTATTTTATGGGGCAGGGTGGCGGTCATATTCAGTCATTGATTTTGGCGTCAATCTTATTTATAGTTGGTTTTCAGGTTTTGGTGGTTGGGCTGGTAGCGGATGTTATCTCGTTTAATCGAAGGCTGATAGAGGAAACCCTGCTTCGAGTGAGGCGGATAGAACTAACTCATCTGAATCCCCTTAATAAAAAATGAAAATTTGCCTTATTGGTCCGAGCTATCTTTTGGCTGGAAAATGATATCAGGTTAATTTTAAAATTATTGCTTGATAATACAAATAATTACATATATAAATATTTAAACAATAAATTAATCCAAAGGAGAAAAAGTTTTGCAGGTTTTAATAGATATCTCAGAAGAATTGATCCATGCTATAAAACTTCCGCCTAAAGAAATACCGACACGATTAAAAAGAGAGCTTGCTGTCCGTCTTTATATAAAAGGGTTGCTTAATTTCGGTAAAGCTCGGCAATTTGCAGGAATGAC
>JAFDFV010000423.1 GCA_019309665.1 Deltaproteobacteria bacterium
CTGTAGTGCCAAACCTACGACTACTGTTTTAATAGAAACTTTCTTGCGGTTCTCGCTCATAACCCAGGCTAAAACTACAAAAACCAACAATCCTGCTATGCTTTGAATAATCATCTTTATACCCTGCCAACTCTAAGAACTAACCTATTACCGCGCAGCAATCTGCGGCGTATCAACTTCTTTTGTTCGGTACTCTCGCGGCAAGCCGCTGGGAATTAAACCCGATAATATGTCCCCAGCCAAAAATCAACTAAATCAATTTTTTAAAAAAAACAGCAGGCTTGACAAATATCGAGTCTGTAGATATTTTGTCGTCTGCGAAAGAACGAGGCCAGGCATGTAAAACCAAAGGAGAAATACATGGGACAGACAAAAATCACCGTATTGTGTGAGAATACTGCTGGGGGACCAATGGGGTTGACTGGAGAACACGGCTTCTCTGCCCTGATTGAAAAAAATGGACAAAAAATCCTTTTTGATACAGGCCAAGGCATGTCCCTCGCCAATAACGCACAGGTACTAGGAATCAATCTGGCGCAACTCAAGAGAGTTATTCTCAGTCACGGCCATTATGATCATACAGGGGGCCTCCCATCTGTGCTGTATCCGCCGCGAGGTGTCGAGGTTATTGCCCATCCGGACATTTTTTCAAAAAAATATGCTGAATTAGAAACACCTGCCGGCAAACAAAGAATTTTCATCGGCATCAAATATTCTCAAGACTATCTCGAAGGCACACTGCAGGCCCGATTCAACTTGATACGAGAGTTTTCCGAAATCGCGCCTGGAATCTTCTTTTCAGGGGAAGTGCCGAGAAAGACGGACTTTGAATACCCTGACAAAAGGCTCAAGGTAAAGCATAAGGGAAAGATAACTGACGACCCACTATTGGACGATATCAGCCTCTTGATCGAAACAGATCAGGGTCCCGTTATCCTGCTTGGATGTGCCCATTCCGGGGTGGTCAACATCATGAACCATTTTTCTGCCAAAACGGGACACAAGAAATTTCATGCCGTGATCGGAGGCACACATTTAGGCTTTATGATGGGGTCTGGTCAGCAGCTAAAAAAGTCTATGGATGCATTTGACGACTATGCAGTAGACGTCATTGCCGTCTCCCACTGTACCGGACAGGAAGCCGCGGCTATATGCTACAACAGATTTAAGAGCCGGTTCGCCTTTGCCTGTGCCGGCTGGAACAAGGTGTTATAGATGACATGCTCTACAGGATGACCAGGGTATCAAGGATTTGCTCGCTCTCATGACTCTTAATAACATTATTTATATATTTAAAATGGACATCCATCTGCCCAATGGATGTCCAGCAAGCGACCTAAAAAGCATTCTTTGAACAAAAAAATGAGAGTGCGGATTCAGTATCAACATCACCATTTGCGTAAGCCTTGTGCCATCCTTCCGGTACCGGCATCTTGTCGTACAGGTAATCCCGCCATGATTCTAAAAGAAGCCTGCGACATCCCATAAAATCAGCCGCACATATTACCTTATCACCTGTTGAAGATGCAAGATTGTCCAACCAGCGAATTCCTTCCTCTGAACGTAGGAGATGGTGGTCGATAATTAATGTTGCAACGCTTCCGGCAAGGCGGACAGCATTGTAATGTGCTCTTTCCTTCTGTTCAGGTGTGAGGTATGACAGATATAATGGTGGGCCTGATACGAGTACAATATCCGGTTTCCAATTCAATATATGAGATATAGAATCATCATAAAGAAGCTGGATATCAGAGGCATGGACAAAAACTTCCTTACCGTCTTCAATACGTGTCATCATAACCATTCCAAGAACGCTATCCTTTTCACCATGCGGCTGTGGGCCTGAGAAAGTCATCAAACCATTTTTTTGTCCTTCAACAATAGGAAGCTCCATGTTCAGTAATCTGGACAGGTCATAGTAGCGCATAGATATTTTGTCGGAAGCATCACCAGGATCTTTGCACCAGAAACGGGTGTTCCTGCATGCTTCAATGACCATTCGTGCATTGAGTTGATAAGGATTAGGATTCACCAGTGGTATATGGTCGCCGTGATAATGGCTGATGACCACATCTGTGGCGCTTTTAAGTGACTCAATTATTTTTTCTCTAATCTTTGCACCTACAGCAACCTGAAAAGGATGCGGCAGCTTACCGTGGCGCCTATAACCTAAAGCTACCCCGGGATCGATAATGATTTTACGATCCTTTACTGTTACCACTACGCAAAGTCCACGAACCCCAAGAGATTCTGTACCGATTATCTCAATTTGCACGGGTATTTATCCTGCCTGATTCAAATAACCAGAAATTTGAAAACTCAAATATGAGATTAACCAGAGGCAGCGGGCATTTAAATTTAAGAACGTCTGAAACTCGCGCATAAGTGAGCCTAAAGAAAAAAGAGTATTAATATCAG
>JAFDFV010000089.1 GCA_019309665.1 Deltaproteobacteria bacterium
CCCAATTGTTTAAAAAAATTCATAGCAATATTTCTCCTTTTATAATTATGTTCAATATCAGTTACTTATTCAAAATGATGAACTCAATAATTTAACCTCCTCCCTTCTTTATTGTTTAAATTTGATAATGGTCATTAAAAAAATATATCTATTGCTCTATTATGATTTTACGTCCATGTCTGATAATAATTTTTGCTGCCTTTTTTTTCAGGTCGTCTTCTAATCCAATTACTTTAAGCGCATCTTTAAGCTTTATCATGCCGAGGATTTTATCTTTGCTTGTCACGGCAATGTGGTCGAGGTCGTTTTTAAGCATGACTTCAATTGCATCTGTAATTTTGTCCTCTACAGAAACAGATGGCCTTATGGAAAGATTTTCATCCACGAGAAGGGTGATTTCTTTAACCTTTAGTTTTTCCATTATATTCCTTTTTGAAAAGGGGCTTCTCTTTTTGTAAGGCTTTAGCTTTTTGAAAGCATTGCCGCTTAGCCGACTTGTTTTATAAAGCTAAAGCATTACAGTAGTAAGATATCAGATCATATAGAACGCAATACAGGTGCCAAAAAATCAGACAGCGGGAATAAAATCTTAATTGCCTGTAATAATTATTAATTGCTTATCAATTTTATTAATTGTGTTTGGATTTTAATTTTTTTTGTAAACTATCAGGTTACAGTAATTGGTATGCAGGGATGAAGATTTGACCGATAGATTGTGAAATATCAATAAGTTAAGGTGGTGAAACAATTAGTTTACAGCAAGGATGACGGAGAGTGATTTATATTTTCTGTAATAATTTTACCACGGATTTTCACGGAATTACACGGAATCTAAGTCCAAATTTAATATTCTTAACACAGTTATAACTTGCATTTCTGTCATTCCGAACCCAGCCGAATATAGGCGGGGTTCGGAATCTTAAGATTTTTCCCTACGGTCGAAATGACAAATAAGCTCAATTTGTGGTAGTGCGTAGTATATTCTTATAGTAACTTAGGAACGTGGACGAAATAACTTTCCCAACTATGCATCACAGCTTCAGGCCACCTTTGCCCGATTTCAAATCACAAAAATATCAAAATAGCCTGCTATTCCATCAACTTTTGTGATCTGAGATCGAACAAATCTGACCCAAATCTATGCGCCTACTTGTGGAAGTTAATTCGTCCACGTTCCTTACTCATTGTTTGCAATTTTCAGTGAAACTCCGTGTAGTTCCGTGGTGAACTTTTATGTTTTTTATTTAAATATTTCGGTGTTAATGTTCTCTTCTTTTATGAGTCTGTGGAGATATTGTCTTTGCAGGTCAGCCTGCTCGGCAGCCCTGGAAATATTACCCTTATTTTGTTGAAGGATCCAATGAATATATTTGTTATGAAAAGCCTTTATAACCATTTCCTTTGCCTCTTTAAATGGAAGTGTATAAATGTTGTGATCAAGAACAGGCGAAGTATGCGCTACAGGTTCTTGAGGCAGGATATCTGAGATTTTAATAATATCGGATTGGCAGAGGATGGCCCCGCGCTCAATACAGTTTTCCAGTTCCCTGATATTTCCGGGCCAGCTTTTGGATATTAGTGCTGATATTGCCTCAGGATCTATACCACTTATTTTTTTATCGTTTAACGACTTGAATTTTTTGAGAAAATGATGTGATAGAGTTGGGATATCTTCTTGTCTTTCCCTTAAAGGGGGCATGTGTATATTGATAACATTCAGCCTGTAAAAAAGATCTTCTCGAAATTGTTTTGTTTCTATCAGCTTTTTAAGATCCTGATTGGTTGCAACTACAAAACGGATGTCTGCTTGTTTTGTTGTTAGACCTCCGACCGGCTTGTATTCCCCTTCTTGCAGGAGCCGAAGCAATTTGGCCTGCATGGCCATGTTCAGGTCTCCTATTTCGTCTAAGAAAAGAGTACCCTGGTCCGCATCTTCAACAATTCCTCTCTTGTCTTTCCATGCTCCTGTAAATGAACCCTTGATGTGCCCAAAAAGCTCGCTTTCTATTATTTGTTCAGGCATGGCAGTACAGTTTACTGTTATGAAGGGCTTGTCTTTGCGGTGGCTTGAATAATGAATAGCTTTTGCTGCCAGTTCTTTACCGGTACCACTTTCTCCGCTTATAAGAACCGTAGCTGTTGATTTGGCCACCTGATCAATCATTGTTATGATTGACATAATAGCAGGGCTGGAACCGATAATAGGAAGAGATCCTTTTTTCTGCCGGAGGGACTTTTTCAGGGTTATATTTTCTTGTGTGAGCTTTTGCCATGCCATGGCCTTATCAATTGTTATAAGAATCCGTTCTTTACGAAAGGGTTTGGATATATAGTCAAAAGCCCCTTTTCTGGTTGCTTCTACAGCGGTTTCAATAGTGGCATATGCTGTCATAATTACCACAATAGCAGAGGACTGAATATTTTTTACCATATCAAGGATGGCTATCCCATCCATTTTCGGCATTTTCAAATCAGTTATTATGATATCAAATTGCTGTTTTTTCAGCAGTTCTGCGACCTTCAAAGGATCGTATTCTGTTTCAACAATATGGTTGGTTTTTTCTTCAATTATTCTTTTTAAAAGGACAAGCATATCCTTTTCATCGTCAACTATTAAAATTCTTCCATCCATAATTAGTCCAGTTTAATCCTGAGTGTAATGGTAAAAGTCGTTCCTTTTGGATTGCTGCCGGAATTGGCTGTATTGTTTTCACAGGTAATAGTTCCCTCGTACTTGGTTACAATGCCATGACTTACAGACAGACCTAAACCCGTGCCTTCCCCTTCACTCTTTGTTGTAAAAAACGGATCAAAAATTTTATCCATGTGTTCAGGCGGGATACCATGTCCATTGTCGCGAACAAATACAACCACCTTTTCATTATTAGCATCAAGAACCGAACTTATCCACAAGACACCTCCATTTTTCATTGCAGCCGTTGCGTTATTAACCAGGTTCAGTATTACCTGCTGCATTTGTCGCAAATCACCTTTAACTTCAGGAAGATCCGGCGCGAGACTCAATCGAAGGTCAATGTCGTTCATATCCAATGAGTGTTTAACCACGTCCATGATATTTCTGATAGGTTCATTGATATCACAGTATTCGCAAATGCCCTCTCCATGACGGGCAAATCTCAGCAGGTTTTCCACTACTGCCTTGCAACAAAGGCCATGTCGTTCAATTGTTTTCAGGTCTTGATAACCCTGGCTGTTTTTTTCACATTTTTCCAGGAGAAGATCGGTAAAACCCAGCATAATACCCAGCGGGTTGTTGATCTCGTGTGCAACTCCCGCAGCCAGGGTTCCCATTGAAGCAAGTTTTTCAGTATTAATAAGCTGATTTTCCAGCTTTTTGCTTTCTGTAATATCTCTGGCAATGCACAGAACCGAGATTACATTGCCTTTCTCGTCCTTGCGTGGCATAAAGTTAGCACTGAGCCATATCTGATATTCTCCCCTGACTATCATAAACTCATCCCGCATGCTTTTTCCAAACTGGAACACCGATTTGATAAGCTTGAGTTGTTTTTCGGCAACTTCGTGTGAAAAAAGATCTGAAAGCGGCCGGCCTATAAATTGCGAAGGGACTCCTCCAAAAAAAGCAGCGGTAAAACTGTTGAGAGATCGAAAGCGTCCGGAGCGATCTACTGTAAAGATAAAATCTTCAGCGCTTTCCACCAAAATCCGATATCTTTCCTTAGATCGTTTGAGTTCTTTTGATTGATCTGAAATTTGATTTTGGAGGCCGCGAAAGCGCCATCTGCCATAACATAAAGCGCTTCCTATTCCTAAAAGTAAACTAAAAATGCCAAGACTTTGAAGCCAAACAAAGCTATCTGGCCCGGCATAGGGCGATTGCATGCCTGTCATCAGTGTCAGAACAAAACAAAAAAAACTGATACTCCAGACAATTACCAGAGCGGCTCTGGTGAGTTTGAGTCGGTTTTGGAGATTCATTTGGGTCAAATCTTAATAGTTTATCAAAAATTCTTTCCGAAATTATAATCGGAAATGGCTTTAATGCAAGAAAAAGATAGAGTCGGGAGAAAAATCATTTTTTGTGGTGAGATTGCCGGTTTTGTTTGTTGCAAGGTTATGCAGGTGTGTTGTATAGACTTTCAGATAATTAATTTCACTGCGTTATCAGTCGTCGACGTATAAACTAATACGCCTTCCTCCTTCTAACCTTGTGAAATTAATTATCTGAAAGTCTATATAAGTAATTTATTTTTACAAAATACGGAGATGCCGTGTTTAAGACTATGTTTGAAGATGCGCGCCTTCCCCTCTTGATCGCAGACAGCAAAGGCCGGATAATTTTTGCCAACAAATGGTTGGAAAAGTGTATGGGGTATGCCCGGCTGGAATTTTTGAAGAACAACCTGCAAGAACTGTGCGCGCCTTATGAACAAGACCGATATATTTTCTCGTGTTTGCCTGATATCGAAAAGACAACTGAGGTTGATATTGATTTTCAGCAAAAAAATGGTGAGATGTTTACGGCAAATGTTTCTTTTGCCCCCTTTGATTACCGGCAGGCGCGGCATCTGCTTATAATTGTCAGGGATGTAACTTCCAGGCGGATCCGGGAAGTAAAAACACGGGAAGATGAGGAGCGATACCGCAGGCTGCTTGTAGAGCGAAATATGTTGCAGGATCAGCTTCATCGATCCAGCAAGGTCGCCTTCATGGGTGAGCTGGCAGCGGGCATTGCCCACGAAATCAACAATCCCCTTGGCATTATCCTCGGGTTTGTCCAGGATATTTTAGATGAGATTTCTTTGAATGATCCTTTGATTGAACCGATCAAAATTATCGAAAAAGAGACAGCCAGGTGTGTAGACGTGGTAAAAAGCCTTTTGGACTTTGCCAGGTTAAAGCCTCCTGAAAGAATTCCTGTGGACATCGTTGAACTTCTTGAAAGTTCAATTGTATTACTGACCCCAAGAATCAAGAAAAACAAGGTGCGTATCAAAAGGAATTTTAAAATGAAACCACCCTCTATCAAGGTTGATCCGCAGCTTATCCAGCAAGTTTTTCTTAATATTATGATTAATGCTATCCAGGCAATGCCTGACGCAGGTGTTCTTGCTTTTGGTATTAGCCTTGTACACAAAGAGCAGTTGCTGGAACCCGGCGATTGGATTCGGATCAGCATATCAGATACAGGTAACGGGATATCCGAAAACGCTCTTCATCGTGTCTTTGATCCCTTTTTTACTACCAAGGGGAGCAAGGGGACGGGATTGGGACTTTCTGTTTGTCAGCGTATCATTGAAGACCACAAAGGAAAAATTGAAATAGAGAATCGAAAGGGGGCAGGAACTATATGCAGCCTTTATTTTCCGATAAAAGATTGATGGCGTTGTAAAAAGTCCCATCATAGTTAAATTAGTGACTTTCAAATAGCTAAATTGCATAACCAATTGATATGATTGATAAGTTATTTTTTGCTTACAGTGTCGCAAAGCGGCATATTATAGTTTTTTAATAAAAATCAAACTTACGAGTTTGTTTTGAACCGCAGAATATCGAACAAGGAATTATGAATGTCGAAGTAAGGTATTCTATCATTTTTAATATTTAAAAAGACAGAGCTCTGCGATTCCACACTTCGTCATTCGAAATTCCTTGTTCGATATTCGATATTCAAATAATTGTATCTCAAATTTGCAATATCATTCAAACAACCAAACTATAACCATTTGATATGATTGATAAGTTATTTTCGGTTACAGTGTCGCAAAGCAGTATAATCTATTTTTTTACGAGTTCATCAAAATTGAGGTGGATACGGTGTTGGCAAAGATTTTAGTAGTGGATGATGAGCAGCACATGCTCAAGCTGTTTGAAAAAATTCTCACAAGGCAAGGCCATGAGGTACAAACCGCGGCCAGTGGAACCGCGGCGATCAGTCTATTGGAAAACAATGACTTTGATCTAATATTTTCTGATCTTTTGATGCCGGACCTCGGCGGCATGGACCTGTTAAAGGAGGTAAAAGCCGGATATTCGGACATTCCTTTTATTGTAATCACGGCCTATGGCACCATCGAATCTGCGGTTGAGGCTATGAAGACAGGTGCATTCGACTATCTGACCAAGCCTTTTCGCAAAGATGATATTCTTCTGGTAACAGGCAAGGCCATAAAATATTGCGAACTTTGTAATGAGGTCAATCGACTCCGCAAGAAGCTGAAAGACAAAGATGGAGTTAAAAAGATTATTGGAAAGAGCAAAGCCATGCAGGATGTGTTGAAACTTGTTGCCATGGTGGCAGACAGCCAGGCGACAGTCCTGATCCAGGGAGAAAGCGGTACCGGTAAGGAGTTGATCGCCCGGCTTATTCACGACCTGAGCAGCCGGAAAGACAAACCTTTTATTGCTGTGGATTGCGGTGTTTTCCCGGAACATCTTTTGCAAAGTGAACTCTTCGGCCATGTCAAGGGGGCCTTTACCGGAGCGGTTAAAGATAAAAAAGGGCTGTTTATTGCGGCAGACAAGGGCACGCTTTTCTTAGATGAAATAGGAACTATTTCTCCGGCCGTGCAGTTGAATCTGCTCCGGGTGCTTCAGGAAAAAGAGGTAAGACCGGTAGGCGGCATTACCAATATTGAGGGAGATGTACGTGTGCTAGCAGCCACAAACATAAACATTGAGCAAGCCATGCATGAGGGAAGATTCCGAAGGGATCTTTACTACCGGTTGGCTGTGGTCACCGTCGATCTGCCTCCGTTGAGGGAAAGAAGGTCTGATATCACTACGCTGGCATATTACTTTATGCGAAAATATGCTGCGATTTATGACAAAAAACTTTCCGATATCACGCCGGGGGCCATGAGCGCCATCATGCAAAATCCGTGGCCTGGAAATGTCAGAGAGCTTGAGAACGTCATGGAACGTGCGGTACTTCTAAGCACTGGATCACTTATTGATGAAGCTTCGCTGCCATTGCCTGTCAGACAAACAATGCCCTATAAAACCAGGAAGTTGAAACCGTTCAAAACCGTAATCAAGACCGCTGGCCGGGAGGCGGAAAGGAAAGCTATATTAAAGGCACTGGAAGAGACAAGCGGCAATAAGACAA
>JAFDFV010000424.1 GCA_019309665.1 Deltaproteobacteria bacterium
TTGGATGGGTAAAAACGCAGAAAGGGCGGCTGCCTTTTAAGACAAACCGCCCTTTCTACCGGTTAAATGATTGATTATGTTTGTGAGTAATCAGCCGGATGGCTTATTATAGAAAAGTAGGAGAGGGGGGCATTAAAAAACAAGCCACTAAAGGCTTTACGTCATCGTATATTAGGTACCGCAGACAATTAATCTGGTTCGATTTTGATTTATGACAATGATGACAGGTTTGATTGATTGGCTGGAAATATATCGGCGGATGCCGCTAAATCAAGAGGACCACGATGCATTCCAGTTCTATGAATGCTAAAAACTTGCTAACAAAAGTGGGTCGCCTTACTAAATAAAATATTACCGCAATTCTTTTTATTCAAAACAGTAGAGAAAGCAGGAGCAGTGGATATCAGTAGAGCAAGAGCGTGGCTGGATACTTGCTCCCTGATTGTATAATCCGAATTATTGGATGGGCGTAGTTGTAGAAAGCAGGATTTTTGTCGGGGCTGAAATTTGTCTTTAAGGTCTCTTGATTATGTTGAAGCTCAGCCTGTACAATAATTAAGTTCGGATTATGTAAGAAGGACGCAAGTATCATGACATGCGGGTCAATTGCTCGGTCTAAAAGTCCAAAAAAGAGTCGGTAGGAGAAATCGAATAAATGACTATATTCCTGCGGTTAATACTTTGGCTTGCCTAAAACTATAAAAGGCCGAATATGGGCATCTGATGGCTTCTGAAAGGTATTTGTGAAAGATAAGTGAGAAGTAATAATGGTAGTAAAGTATATCGTCTAAATTTAATAATTCAGCATCCCATCCTATCAGTAATTGAACGTGTTCCTGAACTACTTAAATTGAAAGCGGAGTTCTACTTTATCAAGATTTTCCTTTTCGCAGTTTACACTAATTGGACGATGGATGGTGGATAAGTTGATGATTATACTATTATACTATTTTACTATGCTACCAAGAAATTTACCCTTTAAGTAAAGGGCGGAAACCTTAGAAGGATTATAGATTGGAAGCGAAGTGGGAGGAAAATGATGTCAAGGCTTTGACGTTGCGAACGACGCTAATCAGCCGCGCGGCTTTTTGCGTCGGCTGAATTAGCCTTGTTATACTCACCAACAGTCTTTTCAATTTGGTTAATCCTACTTTCTATCATAAGAATTTTTTTGTGAATGCTATCTACTTGCTTAGTATGGGCCTGGATGCTTCTTGTAATTTCAGAAAAGTTCCTTATTTCAATTGTATGATGGAATTCTTTAGTAGGATTGTTGTAAAACACTATCGAGAGCAGAATAAAACAAAAGACAGAAATAATTGCAAACAGTGTCAACAATCTTGTTACGCTTCTTGTTACTCTTTTGATTGTATCTTTTTTCCAGACACAAATTGTTTCTTTAAAGTCATTCAAACAATTAAATTTCTCCCATTCTGCTTCTTGAATATGGAAGACTTTAAAATCTTTAGAATCTTCTTGATTGTTTATTTCCATATAAAGAATAGTTTTCCTCCACGCATCAGTTGACGCTCGTAATGCCGTTGCTACGACTACTAACAAAATGCTTACAAAACAACATAGTAAAGGTAAAAGCCAGGGTGGCACATAATCTTTGGCTTTTTCACCAATAACGAAAATTGAAACGATACATCCAAAGTAAAATACTACCCATTGTTTCCACCGCTCTTGTTCTCTATTAAACATGTTTAATGCTGCTTCATAAGGAGTCATAATTTATTCCTTCGTCAGTGAGTGATAATTGTATTTAAATGCCAATTATTATATAGTTTCTGACCATTCCGACAGCTTTCATTGTTGTTTACTAAAATTTGGATATTAAAAAGAAAATCAGATAACCCCATTGAAGGCTATTTCGCCAGATATTTTGAAGTTCAGATACATTGCCAACCTCATAACGCCAAGGTTTGGATAACTCTGTTGAAGATATCTTCATGACATCTTAAATTTCAGGTGGACATGGCTTCCATATAATACATCATAAAAGCACCGTAGTTATTGTTAATACCGTCCTGCCAGTAATAAAACAAACGAAAACAGTATCTCGAATTGAATTTTCTGATGCTGTCATAATTTTAAACACTACTTCTTACCCTGCTTCTTCTTATACAATGCTATTTCTGCCTTGGCTATAAAACCTGCTGATATCAGCCTGTCGGTAGGCTTTTCTGTGTCTCTTAATTAGGTTAAGTCAATATAATTTATTATTTGTGACGGACTGTAATCGCTTTTTCCTGAGCAATTACAACTGCTTTTGTTATGGTTATAGCGGCGTTTTAAATTACATTTCTGTATCGCTTGTTTTAAAAACCTTGCAGAAAACTGTATACTATACTGTAATTATTATACTATGTTAAAGATTGAAGCACTGCTGAACGT
>JAFDFV010000425.1 GCA_019309665.1 Deltaproteobacteria bacterium
TTTTTTTGGGGTTATCATGGAAAAAATATAATCTTTATGTAACCAGTTCCACTTTTTCGCATATGAAAGATAACCTTTGTAGCTGCTCCATTCATAATCCGTGATATCTTTAACCAAACCTGCTTTTACCGGGTTCTTATGTATATATCTCACCAGTTGCAGAAGATGGCTGTCATTACAAACAAGAATCGACTTGTACCTTCCCCTGAAAAGCTGACCATCAAATCCATGTCTTCTGTTATATCTCTGGGTGTACACGCTGTTCAAATGCCTCATGCATCTTGATATATTTCCATCGGGTGTTTGCAGCAAAATATGATAATGATTTGTCATTAAACAGTATGCCGCTACATTTACATTACACATTTCAGATACTTCAATCAGCAGATCAATAAACATTAAATAGTCATGTTTATCTGAAAAAATGGATTCAGACCGTCTTCCACGGTTCATTACATGATACCATGCTCCGGGATATTCTATTCTAAGTGGACGTGACATGCTGTAACATATAATATTATATCTTTCATGGGTCAATAGTAGACTTGACCCCATTTGTTGGTGTGGCGAGGCTGTTCTGAAAAAAGCTCCGCAGATCTGCTTTATACCAGTAGATGCTACAAAGCGCTTCTTTCAATGCTACAATTGCTGCAGATGATAGTCTCTTAGTCATAATTCCCTTCTGCTTTGATGGGAAGAAACAAGGGGTCAAGTCTACGTTTGACCCATGAGCAATCTATTTTCTCTTATTTCAATATTTCTTCTGATTTTTTATCTTTATTCTTAAACTTCTATGCCTGCTTGAATCTTGACTAATCAACAACAAGGGTCAAACGTAGACTTGACCCCATTCCTTTTCATCTCATCTCCTGGAAGCTTCGCAATAAATTAACAAAGCTAACGTCCGTGATAAGCTGGCAGGAAGGCACTCTGCCTGCTAAGTGTTACATTATCCAGGCCCTTCTCAAAGCCTCAGCCACACGACCTTCCTGGTCAGCCTTAATCACAATTGTTCGGTGATTTTCAAGAAGTTAAAGAGATTAATTACTGGTATCATTATTAGAAAATTCAAAGTATCTGCAAAAAATTTCTGGACCAATTTCATTAATTATGGTTTGCTGGTTATTTTGTATTGCAAACTGCAATCTTTCTTTCAATTGATTAACTCTATCCAACGTAACCCCAGATATGGCAATTGTTTCATTGCACTCAACTTCCACATTTACCTCTTTTTCTACCGAGTGAGTTTTGTTGAATAATCCAAAAAAGGTTTTTTCAGTAATATCTTCAATTTGTTTTTCCTTAACCATCTTTGTGTTGCAAATCGGAACAAATTGGTGCCCGGCTACAGTGAAAAAATCAAGACTCTCGGTAAGGACTCTATTAGGCTTATATTCCGATCCGTCAATTAATTTTATCGTGCAATATCTTCCCATCAAAAAACCGTTTCTCCATTCGAAGGAGTTGATGCGGTCAAGTGTTACTGTTAGATTTTGGTTGTCACATTCAAACTCTATGCTTTCGTTACAGCATACTCCTACAAATTTTCTTTTATAAAGGTCTACGATAGCTAATGAAGACAATGGAATTTTGGGATCACTGTTTGTTTCCGAGTCAGATGTTAACAGAGCCGACAAAAGGAGAGTTGCTAGTGCACTGGCTCCAGCAATTGAAAGATTTTTTACTAAACCAGCAGTTGCACCAACTAGACGATGCGTATCATAGCTGTCTAATTTAATAGTTCCATATTTAGCAGGCAGATTACCTATATTGCCCGCACCACCTGTTATCTCCATAGAATCTTCCTTTGGTTGATTGTTATTTCGTTGCCACCGAACGTAAAGCTGAGTGGCTGGGCAACGATAACCGAAAAACTAATGAATAATCAATAACTTAACGATTAACTAAAACATAACTTAAACGGCTTGACTTGCCCAGTCCAGCTCAAGCGTTTGGTTGGGCTTTGATGCCCATTAATAGGAGGTATATATGAGTTCAAGTACAATTAAATATAATACTAATGTTGTAGATACTGATTTTATAAATTTAGATACTATAAAATTAGATTTAAACAGTCTTGAAGTTGCAAAAGTAGTGTTAAACGGCGCTTCGGCGCATGGTATTTTGTTCATGAAAAATGGACATAGTCATGTTGTTGATATAAGTGTTATCAATAATTTAGATGCCTATTGTAGATAGTTTAATATCTTCTATTTCTAGGTATCACTTTGCCATGTGGAAGTGGGGCTGGGTCCTCTATTTTATCAACATCGTTTTCAGGAAATTCATGGATGATTTTAGCGTTATCGAGGAATACCCATTTTTTACTAATGTTATGATAGCTATCACATTCTATTGTAATTTTTTCTTTGTTAATTAGATGAACTAATATTCTTT
>JAFDFV010000426.1 GCA_019309665.1 Deltaproteobacteria bacterium
AAGTGAAAAATAAGAAACTGATAGGCTTAAAGGAAAAAAGAGAACGACTGGTCTCCATAATAAATGGTTTCGGCTCTCTGATAGTTGCATTTTCGGGTGGAGTTGACAGCGCCTTTTTACTTGCCATTGCTCATAAATTGCTGAAAAAGAATGTGGTAGCAATATCAGCAACCTCACCTATACATCCATCACGGGAAATAGAATATTCAAAAAAATTTGCCGATAACCTTGGAATTAAGCACATTCTACTTAAATCAAGGGAAATAAACCATTCCGGTTTTATGGCCAATAAAAAAGACAGATGCTACATATGCAAAAAACTTCTCTTTGAGGATATTTTAAAAATTGCCTCAGATATGGGCATTACCCCTATCGCCCATGGCGCCAACGTAGATGACCTTGATGATTTCCGGCCAGGATTTTCGGCTGCAGAAGAAATGGGTGTTATTGCTCCATTGATTGACGCAGGACTTTCAAAAGATGATATCCGCCTGCTTTCAAAAAATATGAATTTATCCACATGGGATAAGCCTGCAATGGCGTGTTTTGCCACAAGAATTCCCTATGGAACTCCCTTAACTCAAAAAGCGCTGAGTATGATAGAACAAGCTGAAAATACCATAATAGATCTTGGTTTTAAGGCTTGTCGTGTAAGGTGCCACGGAAAAGTTGCAAGAATAGAAATTGACCCTGTTGATTTTGAAAAAATATTAAACGAAACGAATAGAAAAACAATCATTAATAAATTTAAAGAAATAGGATTTTCTCATATAGCTCTGGACATGGAAGGCTATGTCATGGGAAACTTGAATAGATATTAACTTTTGGTAATTGCTGTAAAAACTCTATCCCAATCATTCAATTTGAATAAACTCGAGATAATTTTTTACACCGCCAACAGAAAAATTAAATACTTTTGATCCGGATAGCATAATGTGTGCATTGTCTTTACTTCCGCAAATTTCAGCAAATTTCGGACCAATTGATGCCAGAGGATCAGGATTGTCAGGAATAAAGTTTAAGGTATTTAAATACGTATTAAGTCGTTCTTTTAAAGTATTAAAATAGTCAATCTCTTTACCCGCAGATGAAGATGAGAGTGCTGAAATGTTCTGAGAAAAACTTTGAACAGCATTCCAAAATGATTCTGACAATTTTTTCTTTAGAGAATTTTCATCCAAAAAAAACGAAATGCTCCATCCAACAGCCAAAATTTTTAACAATTGAATTTCATATTCCAATGAAACCCGGTTAATTTTTATATCCTCGGGCAAGTTTTGCAAAATCAGCTTTATATCTGAACGATCAATTGCAAAGTCAAATAGATCTTCACTTGCTTTTTCAATACTAACTTTTTTTAAAGAAGATTCATTCATCATGTTCTTCAGGTTTTTCTTTTGAACCTTGTACGGCCTCTTCAATTGTGTAATAAATATTTTTGAATGTTTCATCGAAGCCGGTCGGAGAAAGCCTCCCTGCCTCTATAAATTTAACAACTATTTCCTTGGCTGATTTTAAAATCTGTTCATCAATAGAACTCATTTTACATACCTTTCCAATTTCAATTTTCAAGCCGTGAACGGCTACAGAGTTTTTTTCAATATTTTTTAATCCGCTAACAAAAAAACAGGCGAGTGTCAAGGAACTACGAATTCGATTTTTTAGTTGACACATGATAATATATTATTTATTTCGCAAATCTGTATTCGAAATTGTTTTCTTGATAACCGTTTGATTATTTTAAATGTTTGTAAATTAAACGATAAAATTGACTTTCAGGGCTCTTGCTTGCATTTTCTGATATATGTGATTATAGTTAAAAATTATGAAAGAACATGATGAAAAAATGCCGGACCCAAGAGAAATTGAAAAAGAAATAAGTGAATTTCTGTCCAAGAAGTTTGGGGGTAGCGTTAAGATTGTATCTCCAATAGTTCTTCCCCAGGAAGTACCTTTAGAAGAGGCGGAAGTGCCTCCCAAAAAAGAGCAGAAAATTAATTTCGATCTAATACCCGAGGATCTTGTCTCTTATCTTGATCAATATATAGTTAAGCAGGATAATGCCAAAGCAATTCTTGCTACAAAAATCTGTACTCACTTCAACCGGATAAAACAGGCCAATGTCTCACCTGAAAAAATCAACGAGATCGTTGGCAGCATAAAGAACAATATTCTTATGATCGGTCCCACAGGAGTCGGCAAGACATATATGATCAGGCTGATAGCAAATAAAATTGGTGTTCCCTTTGTAAAGGGAGATGCCACAAAATTCAGCGAAACAGGCTATGTGGGAGGAGATGTAGAAGATCTGATCCGTGACCTTGTCAGGGAAGCAAACGACAATATTGAACTCGCCCAGCATAGCATTATTTATATTGACGAACTCGATAAAATCGC
>JAFDFV010000427.1 GCA_019309665.1 Deltaproteobacteria bacterium
TTTGTTTCAACATATCCTGCTTTCCTGTGTTCCCATCTCCAGTAATCTAAGAGCGCATTCCAGACATTCATTCCCTTTGGATGGAAAAAAGCCATCCCGGGCGCTTCTTCGTGAAAGCTGAAAAGATCGAGAGCCGCACCAATTTTTCTATGATTTCTTTTTTTCGCCTCTTCAAGGAAATTCAGATGGGCTTTAAGCTGTTTCTTGTCAAAAAACGCTGTACCATAAATTCTCTGCAACTGGGCTTTTGTCTGATCAGCACGCCAGTAAGCACCTGAAACCTTCATTAATTTTATTGCTTTTATAAATCCTGTATGAGGAAGATGCGGGCCGCGGCATAAATCCGTAAAATCTCCCTGCTCGTAGAAAGATATTGTTCCATCTTCAAGCTCTGAAATCATTTCAAGTTTGTATGGCTCGTTTTCGTAAAATTGAAGTGCTTCGGATTTTGAAACCATCTTGCGTTGAAAAGGAATTTTTGCCTTTATTATTCGTTTTATTTCTTCCTCAATTTTAGGAAAATCGTCTTTTGAAATCGGCTCCATATCAATATCATAGTAGAAGCCATCCTTTACAACAGGCCCTATAGTCAGCCTGGCATCCTTATAAAGATGCAAGACTGCCTGTGCCATAACATGCGCAGCGCTGTGGCGAAGTATTTCCAGAGCTTCCTTGTCTTTGTTTGTGATAAGACGCAGCCGGCAATCATTAATAATTCTTTCACTCAAATCAAGCAGCCTGCCATCAACTTCAACAGCAATTGAATTTCTCGCCAAACCCTCTGAAATACTCCTGGCTACATCCAGGAGGCCGGTTGGCGCATTCTCAAAACTTTTTATACTTCCATCAGGAAGAGCTATGTTTATCATTATATTCTCACCAGAAAATAAAATTATAAGTTGTTTTTATATCTTCTTTTAATTATACCTACCACAAAAAATTTAGGCGAAATGGTCTTGCCGGTCAAGAAAAAAGAAACTTTATTTATGACAACTAAGTATACGCTAATAAACACTAAAACAGATCTTGAAAAAATTACAAGTGATTTAAAGAAGGAAAAGTTCATTGCCGTCGACGTAGAAGCGGACTCAATGTATCATTTTAAAGAAAAGGTCTGTCTGATCCAGCTTGCTACGAAAAAAAAACATGTTGTAATTGATCCTTTACAGATCCAGGACATCTCTTCGATTAAAAGCCTTTTTTCAAACAGCGATATTAAAAAAATTTTTCACGGCGCCGACTTCGATGTACGCAGTCTTTACAGGGATTTCAATATAAAAATAAAAAATCTTTTTGATACCCAGCTTGCCTGTATGTTTTTAGGAATCAGGCAAACGAGTCTGGATGCGGTACTTAAAAAAAGATTCAAAGTCAGTCTTAATAAAAAATACAGAAAAAGAGACTGGTCCAAAAGACCTCTGCCGGAAGCTATGATAGAATATGCTGTAAACGATACGATATATCTTATTAAACTTGCAGAAATTCTAGAAAAAGAACTCAAAGAAATCGACCGGATTTCATGGGTTCACGAAGAATGTAAAATTTTAAGCAAAGTCAGACCCGCCTTACTCAATAGCGAACCATTATTTATGAAATTCAAAGGGGCCGGCAAGCTAAACCCTAAATCTCTTGCTGTCCTTGAAGCAGTTCTTCGGTTTCGGTTAAGCGTGGCTGAAAAAAAAGACAAGCCTTTGTTCAAGATAATTGGTAATAATTCCCTAATGAAAATTGTTAAGGAAAAACCTGCTAACTTGAGGCGATTAGAAAAAACAAAAGCATTAAGCCAAAAACAAATTGAAATGTATGGCGATGCCATAGTCAGGGCTGTAAACAATTCCCTGATGCTGCCTGCAGCAAAGCTGCCTGTTTATCCGCTCAGGAAAGCTCCGGTTTTACCGCCTGAAGTTCCATTAAGGGCAAAGGCTGTTAACCGATGGAGAGATTCGAAAGCTAAAGAATTAGGATTAGAACCATCTATAATTTGCAAGAAATCAATTATAAACTTAATTGCAATACAAAACCCAACGTATTTAACAGATCTTTTAAAGATTAAAGAAATGAAAAAATGGCAGAAAAAAGAATTTGGCAGAGATATAGTGGCTATATTAAAAAGTTTATGAGCATATACCAGAGGAGAATTTTATGAAAAAATATTCAACGCTTATTATTGCTTTATTATTAGGAGTCAGCTTTATTACAGGTGGTTGTACAACCCCCAAAGTGATGACCACCAAAGATCTAACCCCCAAAGTGATGACCGCCAAAGATCTGGTCGCTGAAGCCAACGAACATGTAACCAACGTTCCTGTTTCGGTTGCAAAGGAGTTGCTCGATGAAGGAGGGTATATCTTCCTTGATGTAAGGACAGCAAAAGAATTTAAAATGGGTCACATACCGGGAGCTGTTCATATTGAGAGGGGATTGCTGGAATTTAAGATTAATAACCAAGTACCTGATAAAGAAGCCAAAATTGTCATATACTGCAAGCTGGGAGGGCGCGGATCACTTGCCGCCCATACTCTGGTACGTATGGGATATAAAAACGTTATAAATATTGAAGACGGCTGGGTTTCCTGGGAAAAGGCCGGTTATCCTGTTGAGTAATACTCTGCCCTGACAGTTCACGGTTTACAGTTTACAGTTTTTTCAATGAAGCATTTTAACCGTTAACTGCAAACTGTTAACCGTTAAGTGTTACTATTAGGGTTTGACCTGACTTTTAAGAAAATCTTTTAATCCCTCCAGGGTACCCTTCCACACTGCATCATCTCCAGCCATTATTGATACTATAATGTTTTTCTCCACACTGACTTCCAGGACTATTTCTTCGTCTCCAGCCTTGAATACAGCTTCACCCCATCTTTCAGCAGGGATACCTGTTGTTTCACAATCATAATCCGTTCTTATTTCTCCTGTCATTCTTATCTCGCTCATTATCCCCTCCTAAATTATTTTCCCAATCTTTTTTGGTTATACCTAAGGTCATATATAGACCTGCAAATTAAAAATAGCAAGAAACGACAATTTTTGCATCCCAACTTCACCATATCTTTAACCGATCTGCCCGCAATGCCTCTATTTCGCA
>JAFDFV010000428.1 GCA_019309665.1 Deltaproteobacteria bacterium
TTTTTACTATGTCCTTTACAGAAAGTTGATATAGCTTTTTCATATATTTTGTCTATTATCTCAGTCAGTAACCTTAAATGCTCTTCAATATATTCCTTCAGGTCTATTCTCTCAGTCTCTATTGTCTCGTTATTCATATATTCACAATAATGCCCCGAAAGCATCATCCTCACTGGCACATAAGATTCAATTTTCTTTTGATTGCTGTAATTTATGTAATCATTGCTATGTGCTCCTAGTTTATGGCGTACTTCCCTGATTTTTAGATTCTCAATCCTTTGTTTTATTTTCTTAGGATTTGGCACATTGTTCAGTTTGTATAAATTATGTACTGCCTGTTGCTGGATATATGTTGCATTCAGTACACCATATAATCGTAAATATTTTTCTCCATTCTCGTCATACTTTGTTGGGCCATCTAAACCAAATTTAAGAAAGTTATCTATTGCAAGAGATGCATCACCTACAATATCCATTGCTGTGCAAATAAATGCCCAGTCTTCGTCTTTATTTAATCTCAGAGATTCTGTAACCCCTTTGTCCGAACTCCAATTTTTTTCATTAACCAACTCTCTATACGCACTGGCGTAAGAATCTAATATTTCGACTAGTGATTTAATCATGATATTTTAAAATATAACGGCAAGGATAACCTGATGAAAAAGCAAACAAAATACGGCTAAAAAGCGAATAAAAACCAATATACAACAAAATTTGTAGAAACCAAAAAACGGCCAGGCTTTTTCAGTCGGAGTTCATCCTTTTGTTATATGATAATTATTTCAGAGTACCCGATTCAATTGCGGCAGAAATTATTTGACGAGCTTCTGGTTCAGATTCGGCTCGTATTTCAAAAGCAACTCCCCGTGTTCCCACACGTTTAGGCAAAGGACCAACTGCTTGTACTAATTTGTCTTTTGGTAGGTATTGGCAATCGTAATTATTTCCTGCTTTTGTTGTATATTTGCCGAGTATAATCATGTTAACCTCCCTATAAGCTCCAAAAATCATCCTTATAGTAAATGCTTTGCCCAATAAATTTAAAAACCCATCTCTCTAAATGAGAAATAGATTCATTTTCCAACAAACTCATGATTCCTAAAACGACCTACTAATTTTCGACCGTCAGGGTAAGTATATACTCCTTGTCCATGGTACTTACCATTCTTAGATTCACCTATATATATAGCGCCATTAGGATAGATTATAGTGCCTTGTCCATGGTACTTACCATCCTTAAATTCACCTACATACTTTTTACCGTCAAAAAAGGTCAACGCTCCTTTTCCATGATATCTACCATTCTTCCAGTGGCCTGTATAGATAGTACCATTAGGAAATGTAAAAGTCCCTTTTCCATTAGGCTTCCCATTTTTAAACTCACCATCATATTTGTGACCATCAGGATCGATGTACGTTCCTTGCCCATTCATACAGTCACCCTTTGTACATTTGGCAATTGCATTCAGAGGGAAAAAGCAAATTAACAATAAGAGAATTAATATAGAAACTTTCATTTCATTTCTCCTTCAAAAGATATAACTTTGATGTAGCGGGCCTAAAAACCCGATTTGTTTTCGTGCATTATTGCATGCGAAAAAGAAAAATAGGGCCATTTTGCACGATAAAACCCTCCGCAGGGGGTATTATCGTGCGATTTTGCCCTATAAAAATTATTTACATTATGACTGGAAGTCGGATTCATTGCCATTTGTCTAAACCTTTAGTGTTTTCCATTTATCGGACTTCGGCTACAGCCACCACATAGTTTTTACCATAATTTTTGGCAAACGATTTATAAAAATCTGTCAGCTATTCAATTGTTCGATGATTGAGTTCAGGTGGAGCAAGTAGTATCGGTCTTTAGGAAATTAAAGAATCAGTATAATTTCGGAAGTAGTTCCAGTTTGAAGTCCATTGGGACATATCCATATAAGAAATCATGCAGTTGTGCAAGATAAATAACATATTTTCTATATTATATTCGTGCTCAGATAATTGAGGGTTTGGGAGTCGAAATATTATTTTGACAAATACTTTATAGACTGAATATGGAAGGCTTTTAGGAAATATAAGGTAAATAGGCTGAAGCCGAAGGCTGTCAGGAACTTCAGACTTCAGACTTCAGCCTAAAACGCTATTTAAATATCATAGTACAGGAAGAGAAAAGGGGTCAAGTCTGCCTTTGACCCTTATTAATACTGTCTTGTATTTTCCCTATCTGTTCTTTAATTTTTCTGTCATATTTTTCAAGTCTCGAAACTCTTCGTATTATGCTGCTTACTGTGCTGTATGCTTTGATATTAAAGAGTTCCCCTATGTTATTAAGGTTTTCGCCACGTATTTGACGTAATAGATAAACTGCGATATTGCGCGGTTCATTAAA
>JAFDFV010000090.1 GCA_019309665.1 Deltaproteobacteria bacterium
TTATCGGCACAATGTGGGGGCGAATCTTGTATTCGCCCTAATCAGGGCGATCACTCAGGGCGACCACAAGGATCGCCCCTACTAAAACTATGCAAAACAAATACTTAAAACTTGTTGTCATTGCCGGATCAGTAATTATTTTTGATCAGATTACAAAAGCCATTATCTTATACGCCCTGCCTTTGTATCATTCCATTTCAGTTATACCAGGATGCTTCAGCTTAACTCATATTCATAATCCGGGCGGAGCGTTCGGATTTATGGCTAATCAGAGTCCGGTTTTGCGCAGCATGATTTTTCTTTTTTTCTCAGCATTGGCTGTATGTTTAATCTTCTATTTCTACAAAAAAACACCAAAGGAATATTCATTGCTTGCAGCGGGTTTTGCGCTTATTTTTTTCGGAGGCGCCATAGGCAATCTGATTGATAGAATACGTTTCGGCAAGGTTGTTGACTTCCTCGATTTCTATGTGGGCAGTCTTCACTGGCCGGCTTTTAATATTGCGGACATTGCTATTTCTATAGGAATGGTTATTTTTGTATATCACTTTCTTTTTAAAAAACTGCCTTATTAAATTGAAGATAATAATTTACCGCAGAGCCGCAGAGAACGCAGAGGGAAGATAGGTTTTCCTTGGGGCCAGGCCTGCTGGAATCTACATATGAAGAATGCTTATGCCATGAACTGAGTCTCCGAGGGTTGAATTTCGAAAAACAGAAGCCACTATCTGTAACGTATAAAAATAAGAAACTGGATTGTGGTTACAGGTTAGATATAGTTGTTGAAAACGAAATCATACTTGAACTGAAGTCATGCGAAAAGATTGAACCTATTCACAAGGCACAACTCTTGACGTATCTTAAATTATCAGGTCTTCATTTAGGATTGGTCCTGAATTTCAATGTGCCCCTTATGCGTGATGGCATAGTAAGAATAGTGAACGAATTAGATGAGTAATCCACTTTTCAAATGGCTCTTATTGCTTTCCGTCCTCTCAACGGAAAGCAATAAAAAACTTAACCTCAGCGTCCTTTGCGTCTCTGCGGTGAATTGTTACGAAATATGCATCCTATTCTTTTGAAAATTGGTGGCATTACTCTTCATACTTACGGTTTTTTTGTTGCCATGGGATTTCTTGCCGGAATTTTGCTGGCAAGGAGTGAAGCAAAAAGGTTGGGCGTTGATCCTGAGAAGGTAATGGATCTTTGTTTTTACATCCTTATTGCCGCCATCGTTGGTTCACGCCTGTTTTATGTTGTAATAAACTATGAGCTTTTTCTTTCAAATCCCCTGGATGTTTTCAAGATATGGAGTGGAGGACTGGTTTTTTATGGCGGTTTTATAGCGGCATTCTTTACAGCATTTATTTATTTAAGGATGCACAAAATGCCTGTTTGGCTGACAGCAGATATAACAGCGCCATCTCTGGCCATAGGTCATTTTTTAGGAAGGCTGGGCTGTTTTTCAGCAGGATGCTGTTTTGGCAGGGAATGCGATCTCCCATGGGCAGTGACTTTTACACATCCGGACGTACCAAATTTCATGGTCAGTTATTCTGGTTATATGTTTTACTCTATGGAACTACACGTTCATTTATAGAGATATTTCGTGGTGATTTCAGAGGAGATCCTATTTTTGGACTGTTATCGATTTCCCAGACATTAGGAATATCGATGTCCGTTATAGCCGTTATTATGTTAATTCGTTTAACCACTAAGAAACAATTGATAATTGATGATTGACAATTGACAATTTGTGGAATCGCTTCGCTCTGTTTTTTTAAAATTGGCAGAATTCCTTTAATTATCAATTATCAATTTTATACCCAATATGTCTGAGTTTAAATTTAAAGAACTGGGGAATTATCTCCTGACCCTGTCAAAAGATAAGGCAAAGAATAAGTTTGTTTCTGTATATTTGATTTATGGGGAAGAACTGCTTTATAAAAAAGCATTGGATATTCTTCTATCTGCTGTTTTGCCTGATAAATCATCAAGGTCTCTTAACTACGAGCCTTTTGAAGATACAAATGAAAATGTTTATGAAATTGTAGAAAAATTAAACACATTTTCTCTAATGCCCGGCGAAAAGGTTATAGCTGTCTGTGATTCAAAGATATTTTATTCGAAGTCTGATACAGAAAGTATTCTTAAAAAGGCAGAGGAAGCATGTGCGGATAATAAAATTAAAAAAGCTGCTGAATATGTTGTAAGTGCTCTCGGCCTGTCAGGTCTATCGTTTGACGATGTTCGCAGAGCTGACGGCAAGGCAAAGTTAAAACTTGATAACACCTTAAATGAGAAGAAGTGGTTTGATAAAGTTATAAAATATTGTGTTGATAACAGCCTTACCGTATCGGCGCCGGAAGGTAATGACAAGGTTTTGCAGAAGGCTGTTGAAAAAGGATTCCCAAAAGGAAATCATCTTATTATCACTACCGACAGGGTTGACAAAAGACGAGGTCTTTATAAAGCAATTAATAAAAATGGAATAATTATAGACTGCTCTGTACCGGGAGGACAGACACGATCCGATAAAATAGCCCAGGAAGCTTTTATAAAAGAAATGATGAGAAATATCCTTGCTAAAGCAGGGAAGTCGGTTGATAACAATGCATACTTGGCTATGTATGAAATGACTGGATTTGACCTTAGGACTTTTGTGAACAATCTTGAAAAGCTGATCAGTTTTGTCGGAGATAGAAAAAAGATAACCATTGAGGATGTCCGGAATGTTTTAAAACGGACCAAAAACGATCCAATATATGAATTAACAAACGCAATATCAGAGCGGAATATAGAGGATACGTTATTCTTCTTAAACTCTCTTCTTTCCACTGAATTTCACTATCTTCAAATTTTTACCGCAATAACAAATCAAATCAGAAAATTATTGATTGTCAAGGAGTTTGTCGAAAGCTCTTACGGCAGAGAATGGCATGCGGGTGTTCAGTATAATAAATTCAGGAGCAGTATTATGCCGGCAATACAGGAGCATGACAGTGTTCTATTGAAACAGCTTGAAGATTGGGAGAATATTATTTCAAAAGATGAGACGTCAGATAAAAAAAAGAAAGGAAAATCGAAAAAAAGCAAATTAAACACAGATCTGTTGATCGCCAAAAACCCTAATAATCCTTATCCTGTTTTTCAATTGTTTAGTAAATCGGAAAGATTTACTAAAGAAGAATTGCTTGACTCTATAAAATATATGAGCAAAGCTGATTTGCGTCTTAAATCTACAGGTCAGAATCCAAAACTTGTACTGGAAGATGTGATTTTTCACATTTGCAGGAAAAGGGCAGGGATTAGGTGATTAGGGATCAGGGGTTAGGGGACTAATAAATGGGTTTTATTAGACGGCAGGAAATTCAACTCACTATAAAATTTTTAGTGTGGCAGTATCAAAAAGCAAATATCCCGGTACCTGAACATTCAGCCATTGAACAACAGGCAGGTAAAATAGTTGATGATGCGCATTGCATAGCACGTGAACGGGGTAGTAATGTTTTGTCAATTATTAAAGAACTGGCAAGTGATTTAAAAAAGAAATAACCATTCCAAAAGATTATGGGTTAAGCACTATGAAGCTCAAACATATCGGTGCAGAACACAGAAAACATCTTCGTATAAACGAACGCTTAAAGTTTAAACTTAAGACAAACCATTTTGATGTTGTCACTGAGACGATAAATTTTAGTTGTATCGGGGCATATTGTCAGGCAAACAAGTATATTTCTTTAATGACCAGCCTTGATATAGTCCTGGCATTACCTATCGTTGATAAAGAGGATGAATTTGAGTATGTAAAATGTACTGGCTTGGTGGTGAGGGTTGAAAAGGTTTCGTTTGACGCTAATAAGCGTAACGCTTACAATATAGCTATTTATTTTAGTGAGATTGAAGACTCTGAGAAGCAGAAGATTGAGAGTTTTGTCGGAAGACATAGAGAACCAAAGCCCCCTCAAGGGCCTGAAATCTGATTCAGATAACGAAAAAGTATCTTTGAAGATTTTACGCCCTTTCCCGCTTCATATTCATTGCGGGCATTTCTTGCAAGCTGCGTCAGGCGCTGCCTTTCTGCATCAGGACAGTTGTTTAGAATTTCCTCAATAAGCACTCTGTTTCCTTCCTTAAGTTCATCCCGCCATTTTTCAATCTTTTTAAAGGCAAGGATCTTTTGATGGTCACCGAGCCTGATATTTTCAAGAGCTTTCTGTATGGGTTCAGGGTCGATATCACGCATGAGTGTGCCGATGTATTGCAATTGCCTGCGCTTTGCTCCGTGACTTTTTGTCTTTTTGGCAATGATAACAGCATTACGCAAATCATCCGAAATATCGATATTTTCAAGCTGTTCAGACGACAGGGCTACAAGCTGTTCGCCAAGCTTCTGCAAAGCCCTGGCTTTATTTTTCTTTTGAGTTCTGCTTTTACGATCATCATCCATTTTCCAGGCCCGTTCGCTCCATTAACTATTCTTTGCCATGTTGTTTATGCAACATTGAGGTTCAGTACATCTCGTACTTAACCAGCCTGCCGTCAAGCCCGCCTGCCTTGATAGGTTTTTTCCATGATGCTTTTAGGCCGATTTTTTTTATATACCTGCGTTCTCCAAAGTAAATATAAGCAGTTGAACCTTTGCATTTCTGTTTAAGAAAATCACCGAAATCTTTGTAAAACGCTTCAAGGTCATCATCTCCCCCCATTCGAATGCCATAAGGAGGGTTTGCTACAATTACCCGACCCTCAATGGCAGGCAAGTCTCTGAAGTCAGCCCTTTCAACTCTTACATTTTTTCCGTAATTAAGCCCCATTATGTTTATTCTCGCCGCATCAACAGCTTTTTCGGACAGATCACTGCCTGCAATCAGCCCTTGCGGCAGCTCCCGAATGCTTGTGTCAGCCTCTTTTTTAACCTGCTTCCAGATAGAACCGTCAAAGTCAGGCAGAAATTCAAAACCGAATTTGTTTCTAAAAATGCCCGAAGGAATGTTGCACTGCCGCATGAGCGCTTCGCACAAAAGTGTTCCCGAACCGCACATGGGATCATATAAAGGGACAGACCCGTTCCATCCTGTAAATCGGATAATCGCTGCCGCAACAGTTTCCTGCATGGGCGCTGATACTGTCTCCTCTCTGTATCCTCTCCTGTGAAGCGCGCCTCCCGACGTATCGAGACTTATTTCTGCCTTGTCGTGCCTGATATGAAGATTTAGCAGGATATCAGGATTTCTTATAGACACATCAGGTCGCTTACCGGTTTTTTCCTTGAAATAATCAGCAACAGCATCTTTGAGGCGGAGAGAAGCGTACTTTGAATGAGAAATAGTACTGTCGGAAACATTTCCCGACACGGCAAATGTACTGCCTTCTGCAAAAAAATCTTCCCACTGTATCTGTTTTGCCTTCTTGTACAACGTATCGGTATCATGACAATGAAATGATATTAACGGCGCAAGGCACCGTGAAGCAAGCCTTGTCAAATAATTAATTCGATACAGGGTTGATTTATCCGCTATGAAATGAATTCCGCGAAACTCCGGAGCAATGTTTTCGGCACCGAGTTCGGCCAGCTCTTGTGCACCTGCTTCTATTAAGCCTTCAGCTATCTGAGCAAAATAACGGGAATCCCGCTGATACTTATATGTTGCCACCCGCTGTTTATCTCCTCTATATTTAGTGAAAATCCGTGGCGAATTATCGAATTTTAAAAGAAAGTTTTCCTGACGTTGATTCATTGGAAACGATCACATCGGATGGATTGATCTGCTTGACGATATACCCGTTGACACGCTCACCCACCCTGCAGATTTGACCGTTAATAACTACTATACGCTTATTTACGTTTGCGGACCAGGAAATAGCCTGAAGCTTTAAACCGGCCTCGTCATTTATTTCTATTATTTCGGTGGGGGCCGAAACATCTGAGTGGATGGGTATAGTCAGTGGTTTTTCAATTGTATCAACCGGTTTCGCAGATTCATTTGAGGGCGAAGGTGAGGTTACCATCTGTTGAGGCAAACTCTCTTTGTGAATTTGATCGGTTTTTAACATAGCTTTCTCCATGGTCTTTTGCGAAATTCCGGCCTCAGGAGCTGGTGATTGCCTTGGGGATATAGCCGGTCTGCTGATGATAAATCCGATGGCTGCAAAGATCGCAATTGTCGTTACAATGATCAGGCTTTGGATAATAATCGGTCTTATCCGCGGACGGTCAGAGGACCCTGCGATTATACTTGCCGGCACTCCTGGCGTAGTATCAGCATCCTGTTCGAGTTTTTTCAGGGCCTTTAAAATAGAACTCAAAAGAATAACCTCCTGACAGCAATGGGGCAGCCACTCGATACGAACCTCAAAATAGTGGGTTTCCGTTGTGAGAGATCATTGCCGTTTTGTTCTTTCATGGTTTGCCATAAATGCGGAATCGCAAAGAGTTCTTTTTCATTGTACAAAACTATTTTGGTCAGCGGTCCGACAATTCCGTCAACTGGAATACCGTGTTTGGCCTGAATCGCCTTTATTGCCAGTTGTGTAAATAAATCATAATTCGTATTTATTGCAATATTTTTAAACCCAATATCCCGTAAGTGCATTTTTAAGGTGATGATTGATTCATTCGGTGAATTACGAGGTGTGATCCTCTGGTAGTTATAAAAATTTTTCCAGAAAACAAACCCCGTGCCGGTCCAGTATTTGACGATATCATCATACAACACATCGATTTTACCCCCTGTTTTGCCGTCAGATAAGGTCAGTGCATGGTTTTTTGCTTTGATAACCGTCAGGTAAATCGGATAATATTTTTCCGGATGTTCAAATTTCAAGATAGCGCATAGATTTAAATTTAATATCAGGTCCAGGTTGTAGTCAATCCGTTGGAGGATGAGACCATTTTGCAGAGCAGCGAGAGAAAAAAACGCCTCATCATCTTCGAACCCGTTTAAATCACCTGACATCCTTGCGTTGATCCCCCACTTATTCGAGACGGTTTTTACTGACATCGCCCGGGTGGTTTTTGCGGGTAAGGTTACAAGCATTTGTTTGAAATCCGGCATGGCATTACCCTTTTCCGGTTCAGAGATTCCAGTGGCCATCGCCGGCGTTTCAGTTTTCGCAGATTCAATTGAAACCGGTTCAATAATCTCTTTCTGCCGGGCTTCGATTTGAGCCGTTGGCGCCGGAACCGGCAGGACTGCTTTGGGTAATGGTTTCGCTGTTTGGTAGAAAAAAATTCCTCCAAGAGCGACACACAGAACGAAAAGCAAGATCATACTCTTTTGCCCTGCTTGAACAATGTATCGTTTTATTTTGCCATGGTTGGACAGCTCGGTTATCGCCGCTTTGGCAATTCTACTTGATATTTTGTGGCAATTGAAACCATAAGCAGTCAGCAGAGCTCTGTCGCATGTAATGTTGATCAACCGTGGATTACCTCTTGAATATTTGTATATTTTACGTATCGCATTGCGAGAAAATATAGCGACCTGTTTTGGGGATGCCAGATGGATTCGATGCTGGATATATGCGTTTGTTTCCTGATAAGACAAAGGCCGCAAACGGCACCTTAAGGATATGCGTTGTCCGATCTGCCGGAGATCATAGGACCTCAGCATTTCACCCAGTTCCGGTTGCCCCACCAGGATGATCTGCAGGAGCTTATCTTTTGTGGTTTCCAGATTTGAAAGGAGTCGGATCTGTTCCAGAACTTCTTTGTTTAAATTTTGGGCCTCGTCAATTAAAAGGATCACTTTTTTTCCTTCGGCCCTTTTTTCCATCAGAAATGCATTTAACGTATCAATGAGCGCTTTGATGCTGTCCTGGTCTGAGAGGATGTCGAATTCGTCGTTTATGGATTTTAAGAGGTCCATCGCATCCATTTTGGGGTTGAAAATATAGGCGGATTCCGTATTGGCATCCAGGTTCTCAAGAAAAGCCCGACACAGCATTGTTTTTCCACTCCCGACCTCTCCAAGGATCTCAACAAATCCTTCTCCGGCCACTGCTGCATATTTTAGATGGGCAAGCGCTTCTTCATGGCTTTTGCTCAAGAACAGGTAGTCCGGATTGGGTACCAGCTTGAAGGGTTTTTCTTTGAAACCGAAAAAATGATTATACATCGTATGCCTTTATTGTTTTCAGATGTCGATTGTCGTGTCGGATGACATAGGGCTCGCTAAAAAATAACTTGGCATTTTTGCATCCCAACTTCACCACATCTTTAATCGATTTTCATTCGCACCTGATCTTAGTAAAATTGGCCTCGAAATAGCTCGCTATTCCTGCGGTTTTGCTCAATCAGATCGATTAAATCTACGGCAAATTTGAGCGCAAATTCCTGAGTCGTAAAAGGATTAAAAAATACAAAAAGTGCAAGACAAAAGCAACTCGATTTGATAAAGGAAAATTAGATAACCGTAACCAACTATTTTTCCTGTAAATATCAGGTTGAACTATTTCAAAACAATATAATGATTCTATTCGAGTTGCAAGCGAAAGAATTCAATGGGAACGAGATGATGTGGCCTCTAAAATTGTCGATTTTGAGCAGGCCAGACACAAACAAAGCCAACGTCAATTTGCCATAGAACAGGGAGTTTGCCGTTCAACGCTGCAACACTGGCTGGCACGGAAAGAATCTATTGATGCTTCACCAATTTTGATAGAATTTCTTCCCATTTTGTATTCACTAAGGATGGAGTGGCAAGTATTCACAACGTCAGTACCTTATAATACAGAGACAGGCGCTAAACAAGACTCGCAAAAAGTATCCGAGCTTTTGGAATCATGTTTTGAAAATATCAATGAGGCCACAAAGGATTTGTCGGATTGATGCAAGCAGCGAGTAGAGAAAGCACATCGCGTAGTCAAAAATATGGTTGCAACCATTGCATTCTTTTTCAGAATGATCGATTTGTATATGGACAATATGCAAATCTTAGATCGAGATAGGCAATTAATGCATGATTACTTGATACCAGGTTTCTATCTTCGCCAAGTAGCTCGTAAGGAAAAGGATGCAGAACGAAAGTCCCGGATTTCGGAAATGTCCCAGGAATTGCTATCAATTTTAACCCAACAAGATGGGCCTTTTTCTGAATATACCGAAAATGATATCAAAATACTTGAAAAGGCAGCCGAAGAATGTGCCCAGATATTTCAGAGATCCAGTTCGTGCGTAGAAGGAAGAAACGCACAACTGTCACTGCGCCATCACGGAATACATAAGTTAAGTGATCGCAGCTTGAAAGCCCAAATGATTGTCCACAATTACTATAGAAGAAATCGGGATGGCACAACACCGGCGGAAAGATTTTTTGAAACCAAACATATTGATTTATTTGAGTGGCTCTTGGAGAAAATGGATTATCCAGCACGGCCACAACACCGCCTGAGAAAGGCGGCTTAGGCAAAATGGCCGAAGTTAGAACCAACCC
>JAFDFV010000429.1 GCA_019309665.1 Deltaproteobacteria bacterium
AAACTCTTTGATTCCATAAAGGAAAACATGAAACCTGAGGGAAGCGGAAAAGGGGGCACATACTTTGGGGCCACCGGGAGCGGTAAGAGCTATACTATGCTATATCTTACCCGCCTGTTGATGAAAAGTGCCTACTTTTCAAGCCCTACAATTATTCTTATTACAGACCGTACCGACCTGGATGACCAACTTTCAGGACAATTCACCAATGCCAAAAAATTTATCGGCGATGACACTGTAGAAAGTGTTAAAAGTCGTGATGATTTAAGAAAAAAACTGAGCGGAAGAAAAAGTGGAGGCGTTTTTCTTACCACCATTTATAAATTTACCGAGGATATAAATCTTCTGACGAACAGAGCAAACGTAATCTGTATTTCTGATGAAGCTCACCGTACACAGGTTAATCTTGATCAGAAAGTGCGTATAACTTCAAAAGGTGTAAGGAAAACCTTTGGATTTGCTAAATATCTACATGACTCTCTACCTAATGCAACTTATGTTGGTTTTACAGGCACGCCCATAGACGCCACCCTTGATGTGTTCGGGAAAGTTGTGGACGCCTACACCATGAAAGAATCGGTGCAAGATAAAATTACCGTTCGTATCGTTTACGAGGGACGAGCCGCCAAGGTATTACTTGAAGAGAAAAAACTTGCTGAGATAGAAGAATATTATAAACAATGCTCCGAAGAGGGCACAAATGATTACCAGATTGAGGAGAGTAAAAAAGCCGTTACCAATATGGAGGTTATTCTTGGTGATCCGGACCGTCTTGAAACATTGGCAAAAGATTTTATTGAGCATTATGACAAACGGTTAGACGAAGGTGCAAGTGTTCTTGGAAAAGCGATGTTTGTTTCATCAAGCAGGCAGATTGCCTATGGTTTGTATAAGCAAATTATCGCTTTAAAACCTGAATGGGCGGAAGTGAAAGAATGTGATGAAGGAGTTACGCTTTCAGAAAAAGAAAGAAGAGAGATAAAGCCGACTGAAAAAATTAAAATGGTAATGACCCGTGGTAAAGACGACCCCAAAGAGCTATGGGATTTACTGGGAACAAAAGATTACCGCAAAGAACTTGATCGACAGTTTAAAAACGCTAAATCAAATTTCAAAATTGCCATTATTGTTGATATGTGGCTTACAGGTTTTGATGTACCTTTTCTTGATACCATTTATGTAGACAAGCCAATTCAGCAACACTCGCTTATTCAGACTATCTCTCGTGTCAATCGTGTGTATGAAGGCAAAGAAGCCGGATTGGTTGTTGATTATATCGGCATTAAGAGCAATATGAATGTTGCCTTAAAGAAATATTCTAATGTTGAAGAGGATGATTTTGAGGATATTTCAATAGCGGTCGTTATTGTCAAAGACCAGTTGGATTTACTGGCAAAGCTTTTTCATAAATTCAATTCTGATGATTATTTCAACGGAACGGCTTTAAAACAGTTAGAATGTTTAAATATGGCAGCTGAATTTGTTCTGCTCACTGCTGATATTGAAAGACGATTTATGGGAATGGTTAAAAAGCTCCGTTCCGCATATAAAATATGTACCTCAAGCGATGAGGTATCTCAAAAAGAACGAGATCATATTTATTTTTATTCAGCTATAGCAGCAATCGTCCACAAACTCACCAAAGGCAATACTCCCGATACCGCCCAAATGAATGAAAGGGTTCGAGAAATGATAAAAGAAGCTCTTTTGAGTGATGGCGTAGAAGAAGTATTTAAACTTGGTGAAGATGAAGCAGATAAAGACATTGATATTTTCAGTGATGAGTATATGGCTAAAATTGACAAGATTAGATTGCCGAATACAAAAATAAAACTACTTCAACAGCTTCTTAAAAAAGCCATAGATGAATTTAAGAAAATAAATAAAATCAAGGGAATAGACTTTACCGGAAAATTTAAAAAATTATTGGAGAAATACAACGAACGGAAAGAGGATGTTGCTTTTGCCAATGATGTTCTTGATGATATAGCCGGACAATTTGCAGACCTTTTTAAAGATTTGCAAAAAGAAAAATCATCGTTTGAAGAAATGGGAATTGATTTCGAAGAAAAAGCATTTTATGACATCCTGAAGGCGGTTGCAGAAAAACATGATTTTATATATCCCCATGAAAAATTGATTACCTTATCGCAGGCAGTCAAAAAAGTTGTAGACGACAAGGCAAAATATACTGACTGGTCACAGCGGGATGACATAAAAGCAGAATTGAAAGTTGATTTGATTCTGGTACTTGCAGAGCACGGCTATCCGCCGGTGCCAAAAGATGAAGTTTTTAAGGAAATATTTGAACAAGCAGAAAATTTTAAAAAATATAGAACGGAGTAATGAAAGAGCAAAAAAAACCGCTTCAACCAT
>JAFDFV010000430.1 GCA_019309665.1 Deltaproteobacteria bacterium
TCTATCTTTCGATACGGGGCATACCTGTACGTCGACCCACGCTTTTGCCTCCGGCCTCCTTCAGATGCGCCTTGCGGCTAACACCCTTGCCATTGGCTACCCTTCGCCTCCATCTGGCTGGGTCTGGACTTTATCTGAAACATGTGTCATTATTTCAGATATCACCATTTAGCAGCCGGGCCTTGCCCGGCACACAACAAAAGGTTAAACTTGACAAAACCGCCGATTTTCAAATCGAGTTAAGTGCTAAAATTTAAGGTCTTTTCGTTGTGTCGGTTTCTGCGTAGCGGTTTTGCAAGTTAACCTTAGCGTTATGCGGGTAGAAAATATGTTTAAAGACCTAATAATTTCATTTTGCCTCAGAAGAATCATTCCAAAAAGCAAACGGAATCGTATTCCTTTAAGCGGACCTACCTCTTTATCAAACGATGATTATGAAATTAGGATAGAACAGTTAAAAGGCAAACCAGATATTTCTTACTTGGTAAAAGATCTAAGAAACGATTCGATTGTTTTAGGGGAATGGGATGGCGATAAGGAAATAATTTCTGAAGTAAAATTGAGCGACATAAAATTAAACAATTTTGTTATCGAACATTTTTATAAGAACTGGCGAATTAAATACTCAGGAATAGTTGAAGCTGCACTTCATGAAATATTCAAACTCAACTTCTTCAAAAGGATTTTTCAAAAAGTATACGATAAGAATCTCGATAATTTTAATGATCGATTTGAACTCTTAAAGATATTGGTCGCATATTGGAAACCCAATCATAAAGACTATGTTCCTACTGAAGATATTCTTGTCCAACTATACGGATCTAAAATTCGAACCTCAGATAAAAAATATGAATGTTTAGAACATTTGAGCTTCATTTTAAGATCTTTGAAAGAATCCGGGGATATTGAAATAAAAGAAAATTACATCGTCTATAGCGTGAAAGTTAATCCAAAAGCTATGACAACTTTAACTCAATTCGAAATTGACTCAACAAGGCATAGAGACACAATAAGGATCACAAGATATCAACTCTGGGTTGCTGTCGCCATGGTATTTTTGGCAGCATCAACTTTGATAGTTAATACTTTTTAGTATTATAATTAAACCTTAAGCATGCTTCGCATGCTATTTCAGCGGATCGCAAAAAGCCGCGCCCGCTGAATAGCGGCGTTATACCTATGAAAACTAGACTCGAATTTGAAACCCCACGCACTCCCGCTGAGATGAAAACTCTAATCGACGAAATAACTGAGGACCGAGAGTCAATCTCAGATGCAGATTATCATCGTCGTCCACGAGGTATCGTAAAAGACCTCATTGAGGAGTATGCACCCCTCCAAGTTCTTGCTGAGCATACAGAATCAGACTGTAAAGCGTATTTGATGCCTGTGTCTAATCAGGGGCCAGACGGTGTAATTGAGCTGTCGTCCGGTAAGAAAATGATGATACAGGTCACTGTAGCTGATCAAGACCACCAAACTGCAATGGGGAGAGAGCGTCTCAGTGAAGGGCATATCACCATCCCTGCATCCACAAGGACACGTAACCCAACAACTAAGGGAATCGAAGAACAAGGTAGAATTTTAACCACTAGAAAAGCACGATTGCAGGAACAGATATCAAAGATTGTGACGGCTGTGCAACAAAAGAATGACAATTTCCATGAAGGTACCGATATTCTACTGGTGAGTGCAAATATCTTCCTGAGTGACGAGGACTTGGACCACATCTGGGAGGATGATCTTCGAGCACATGTCATGTCGACAGGTTCTCCATACCCGAGAATTTGTATTGATATTAGAAAGGAAATCATTGATGTATACCCATAAAGGTATAACAAGTTGCTGCACCGGAAAAAATAAAGCTACGTTCGTTCCTCACTACGCTTTGTTTTTCCGGTGAGCAAGGCGATGTCCCCTCGTACCTCGGGGACATCGCCCAGGACGGTGAGCACGCCAAAAAATAAATGCCGTGCAAGCTCGACCGCTATGACATCAAACGGATTGAGACAGACGCAAACAGCGCGCTCCTCATCCTGGGCGTTAAAATAATCTGAATCTGGGGTCAATACCTTGATTATTATAATAAAGCTTGACTGGAAGATTTGATATCATAGTCCTCCGTTCGGAAAATGTTTCGTAAGGTTCGGGCAGAGATGCGCTTTTTGTGCCTTGATATCAGCAACGGTCCTTTTTTATGCCTCAGCAGTTCGGCTTGACAAAGAAAACACAAACATGTACAATTGTACCCATGAAAATCGTTGCAGATACAAATACGTTTCTTGCTGTTGCTCTAAATGAGCCGGAAAAAGATTTAATTATACGACTTACTGGAAGCTGTGATTTAGTTTCTCCGGAAGTTTTGCCTTTTGAGA
>JAFDFV010000091.1 GCA_019309665.1 Deltaproteobacteria bacterium
CGTGCCGAAAGGAGTATCCCGCTCGAAAAGCATTCTCCCCATGTCAACCCATTAAAACGGAAAAGAAGAGAGGGGATTATCTTGATAATCCAGGCCACCAGGAAAAGACCGGCTGCATTTAAAAATATTTGCCACTCCAAAAGAACTCGAAGATCAAAATTCATTCCTACATGTATAAAAAAGATAGGAATAAGAAATCCATAACCAAAGCCCATGAGTTTTTCTTCCAGCACACCGCGATAACGGAAAATTAAGGAAAAGAGCGCTCCACCCAGGAAGGCTCCCAATAAGTCGGACAAATTTTTCCGGATACCACCAGGCCAGGCGTTTGAGAAGATAGAGAACTAAAGCTGCAAAAACAAAGATAAGCCCGGGCTTGAGCATTTCCCAGCAAAAGCCGTGTTGATAAAAAAGAGAATAAATAGCAATACCAAATAAAGTCAAAAAATCAGCGATTATAGCAGCAAGGATGATGTTTTGGCCTATTAGCGATTTGGAAAGTCCTGTCTCCCTTAATGTAGGTATGGCCAATCCCAGAGAGGTGGTTGACAAAATAAGCGTCATATAAAAACCGAATCCCATAAGTGTGGAAAACAAATAAGCCAGAAAAACTGTGCAGAAAAAAATAAATAGAGCGAAAACCACCTGCTTTCGCCCTTGCTTTTCCAGATACTCAAAGTCAATCTCAAATCCTGATAGGACATGATAAGACCCAGTCCACTTTTACCGATAGCTATCCCAAAAAGTATTTCTCCCACAATTGATGGAATTTTCAGGTAACGGGACAGGATCGGTACGATAAAAACAGCAAGGGAGATGATAATTAGGCTGGAAGCCTGATTGATTTCCATAGGAATCCTTAAGAGCCTGTTTTGAAAACTGATAAATTGGCTCTAAGACGTTACGATAAGTATAGAGCTTTTAGCTTTATGAATAATGTGCTCACCAACATTTGGTTTGAGAATTGACATTCCTTTGGTGGAGCTGCCCATAACAATAAGATCAAAATCCTCAGCAGTGTTTGCGATCTCTTTTATCGGGTTTCCCTCAAGCAATATTTCTTCGATAGGAAAATGGTGCATCTCACCTATATGCCGTACATGACGCAAGGCAGTTTGAGCCCATTTTACCGAGTCTTTACTGGCCATAAATACCGGATCAGAAACACTGGCCGTTGCCACCCTGGCTTCGGCAATTCGGCCGATGTCAACAGCTACTTCCGCAGCCAGTTCCGCAGCTCTGGTTGCATTAGCAGGCACCAGGATGCTTTTATAGGGGAATCGCTTTTTTCCTACCAGAAGCGGACAATTAATGCGATGCGCAAGATTAACTACTTTGCTTGTACCCATAAGTTTTTCAAGTATACCAATTTTATAAAGATTAGTAACGACACAACCAATATTTTCATGACGGGTCATTTCAATAATAGTTTCATCCAACTCATTTTCTTTCTCAATCCTTTTTATGTCAAATTCTACTTTTCCCTCTGCCAGTTGAACAATTTTTTGTATGATGGCCTCGTGTTCTATAGATACTACCCCTGATGAAACAAGAAAAATGATCTTTGATGCCTTGAAATCCTTGGTCAGATAGATAGCCTCTTCTACAGATGTTTCTATGTCTTGTTTATCCCGCACAGGAACCAGGATGTTTTTCCCGTATTCTAAAGGAAATTTAGGGACATCGAGAGTGAAGAGCTTGGAGACCGTTTTGAAAAGGCTGCTATGGCCTACTATGGTAATTAGATCATCCTTTTGGATTGTGGTATCTCCACGAGGAATAAGTATTTCTCCTTTCCGGTATATTGCTCCAACCAGCCAATCTTTAGGACGAATGTCCCGTAGCGATTTGCCCACAGCCGGGGAATTGCGAAGCGCTTTGATCTCCAATACTTCACCTCGCCCTTCTCCTATGCTGTTTATCAACATCATTGGACTTTCCAGAAATATTTCTATTTGGTGAGCTACTATATAGGAGCCGCATATGACCCGGACACCGAGTTCTCGAAATTTTTGAAGATTATCTGAGTCATTTATCATACTTATTATGTTCTTGATTTTGTGCTTCTGAGCAAGAACGCAGGCTTCGAAGTTAATCTCATCACGGTTGGTGACTGCCACAAAAAAATCGGTTTTGTCAATCCCTGCTTTTTGCAAGACAATGTTACTCGATGCATCACCAAGAATCAGCTTCTTTACCGGCTTCATCTTTTTGAAATATGAAAAATGTTTGTCCGATTTATCGACAAGCGTGACATCCCAGAATTTGCCAAGTCTGCGCAAAAGTTCGCGTGCGGTCTTACCTGCTCCTATAATCAACGCTCTCATCTAAAAAATAATCCTTTTATCCTCCGATGGCAGACATAGGACGTAGACACTCTCCACCATCCGGCATCCTGACGTGGTGCTGCCTTGGTTTTTTGGCGATAGCTTCCCGAAACAGATCCTTCAAATCTTGCCGGGTGCATTTATTCCTGAGAGGCGTCTTGACGTCCACCTCATTGTCGGCAAAAAGGCAGGGGCGAAGTTTGCCGTCGGCTGTGAGTCTCATGCGGTTGCAACTAGGGCAGAAGTGGTGGCTGAGAGCGCTGATAAAACCAATTTCGCCTTTTGCTGATTCAAATCGATATCTTTCGGCAGGCCCGTCGTGGGTTGCACGCTGAATTTTGTGAAGGGGACCAATGGCCTCGAGTTTGGATTTGATTTCATCTGAAGAGATATATTTTTCATGCTTCCACTTGCTGTCGTGCCCAATTGACATGTACTCGATGAACCGAACCTGATAAGGCTTTTTCACAGACAACTCGGCAAGTTGATGGAATTCATCATCATTTACACCTCTGATAGCCACCACATTGATTTTTATGGGCGAAAAGCCAACTGCCTCAGCTTCCTGAAGCCCTTCCCAGACCTCATCAAAACAATTATATCCCGTGATTTTGGCATATTTCAAGCGGTTAAGTGTGTCAAGGCTGATATTGATGCGATGAACGCCTGCATCAAAAATTTCTTTGGCTCTTTCCTTTAAGAGCACACCATTTGTGGTGATGCTGACATCCTCGAGCTCAGGTATCCGGCACACGGATGCAACGAACCGGACAAAATTTCTACGGACCAGGGGTTCGCCGCCTGTCAGACGCACTTTCCTTATTCCGCATTCAGTGCCGGCTATAATGACATCCAGGATCTCTTCGTAGCTCAAGATCTCAGCATGATCAAGCAGCTTCAGATCTTTTACCGGAAGGCAGTAGATGCAGCGAAGGTTGCATCGGTCTGTGACAGAGACCCTCAGGTAGGAAATCCTGCGATTATAGTGGTCTATGTTTGGAGCCATAATGGATGTCCGCTTTGAAGTCCCTGGTTTTGGGCCAGCATATCGAGGTGCAATGTCGCGACCTGTTCTAAAAAAGGATACACAGGACGTTTTATTTCCCTGGTATCAATGGTCTTGATGTACCTTTTGCACTTATCACACACATTCACCCGATACTCCTCTTCTTCGCTAAAAAAATAGTGCAATGTTTTTTGATCCTTATTTTCGCAGAACGGACAATATATTCTTTGGCTATGCCACTCGTGGTCGCAAAAGCTGCAAAAGAGAAAGCGCTCTCCTTCACCGCGGAGTATGGATATGGCTGGAGGACTACCGCAAACAGGACAATACCCTTTTCCCCATAGTGTGTTCTTATCTATATAAGTGGCTAATTGTCCAGCACAAAGAGAAAGAGATGGTCTTATACTCCCATGTGCCATAAAAAGGAGAACTTCCTTGTCAATTTCCAGGCTTTTTGCCGTTTCATCAAAATAGATGTCATCTTCGCTCAAAGTTTTTGACAACAGGGCTGAGGCATCAACCGTGCCCCTGTCCAGGGCATCCATAAGTTTTATGCCGGCCTGGTACAGAACCTCGTTAGCTTCACAGGCAAATTGGCAAATCTCTTTCAGCAGGGCTTCGGATGCTTTTATATCTACTGTAAAGTCTTTTCTTGCGATCAGAGGGAACTTCTCTTTTCGCTTGACTGAAAGGAGGTCTTCGGGGATCTTTATTGGTTGCAGGTGAATGTGTTTTTTTGAGGCTTCCTGGGCCAAAAAAAGCTTTTCATAAAAAGCGAGAAGATCTTTATAGGCAGGTCTTAGAGCTTTAATAGCACTTACAGCCTTTTTGATTTGCTCGGCAGTTTCATTTTTAGCCATTATTGTTACCCACTGCCCCCCCCCAGAGCTACGTCATTTAAGCTGATAACCTGACTTAACGAGAATTGTTTGCTTATGGAATCTTCTATAAATTCGAAGCACGAAACAGGAAATCCGAAACAAATACGAATGACTAAAATCCAAAATTCTAAACGTGCTGAACCCCGCAGATATTGGATAACTGTCTGAAATGTTTTGGTCATTTGATATTCTGTATTTTTTCTAAGAGTATTTCTTCACAAACCGGCTGTTAAACGAGTCAGTGGTCTTAACAGCGTTTTTAGAGCCACTTTTCTCGATACGTCAAAAGCCGAATTTGAAGCCACCGCAAACGAGTGATAGAGCATCGGATCCTCTGTAACCAAGTATATAACGCGAACGTCATCCGGATCCAGGAGTTTTGCCTTTGGGTGGATCTTTTTGACCGTGTCCAAACGCCTTCTTGCCATAACGAGCATTTCCTCACGGTCGCCAAAGTTCATGGCACCTGTGGGACAGGTCTTCACACAGGCAGGCAAAAGTCCGTTTCGGACACGATCGTTACACATGTCGCACTTGGCTAAGGTACCATCCCTGGCAGCACGAGGAATGTTATATGGACACGCATCTATAACTTCTTGAGTATCTATATCCTTGCTGTTAGCCGTAAATAGAACCGCACCGGTTACCGGATCTCTGAAAATGGCCCCGGGGTCATCAGCCGTCATCTCACAAGGCGGCTCCAGGCAGTGACGGCACTGATCAGAAAAGAAAAGCCACTTTAGCTTGCCGTCCACAACTGTCTCGTTGAACCTCACTAACTTGTAAGTCACAAAGGAGAGATCCGCCGGGTTCTGGTAGGTTCCACGGTTTACTGTTTTCTCGGCAGGCAGATCATGCCACTGCTTGCAGGCAACCTGACAACCTTTGCAGGCCGTACAAAGCGACGTGTCTATGAAAAATGATTTACCAGGCATTCAGGCTCCTTTTATAGTTTAGTTATGTTGACCATAAAGGCTTTGGATTCAGGTATTCTCGTATTGGGATCACCGGTTGACGGAGTAAGCAGATTTGCGCTCTCCTCTGCGCCGCTTTCAGGCCATCTCCAGCCAAAATGCCATGGAATACCGACCTCGTGCACAATCTTTCCTGCTATCTTGAAAGGTTTGAAACGCTTGGTAACAATAGCGGTACATTCAAGTGAACCGCGTGCAGATGCTACCTTTACCCGTTCTCCGTTTTTGATGCTCTTTTCTTTGGCAAGCTCTTCGCTCATTTCAACAAAAACCTGAGGTTGAAGTTCGAGCAGCCACGGCTGTGGACGTGTCATGAGGCCTGTCTGCCAGTGTTCTGAAACACGATATGTTGTACCAACAACAGGAAATTCCGGGCTGTTCGATGCCACTGAATCAGTATCTGTTGTGTAAACAGGCGCTACCGGATTCATTTGCTGTTTACTCATCAAGTTATTTTCAAGTGGCGATTCAAGAGGCTCGTAATGTTCCGGGAATGGACCATCTGCGCGGCCGGGACCGAATAGCTGCCCTTGACCGTGCTTTCTCATGATAAATGGATACTTTGCATCCTTTCTCTTTGTCCCGTCAGGATTTTCGAGAGGATACCAGCCACCGTCCGGCACGTCTCCGATCCATTTCTTTGACACATACTTGCCGTCCTTAACATCACCAGCAAACCTGATAACCCAGTCTTTTTTGTCCCACGGCTGTCCTTTGGGGTCAACAGAAGCACGGTTGTAAATAATTCTCCTGTTTACAGGCCAGCACCATGCAAACTCAGGATACAGGCCGATGTTGTTTGGCGCATCCTTCTTGCTGCGTCTGGCTGCCATGTTGCCGTTTTCCGTGTAGCTGTTGCAGTAAAGCCAGTTTGCAGATGAGGTTGAACCATCATCCTGCAGATAAGCAAAACTTGGCACAAGGGTTCCCTTTTTGAAGGATTTATCCTTAACAGTAACATCTTTCAGGAAGTAGCCGTTAATCTCTTTGGCTGCTTTGTGTGGATCATACAGGCCGTCCGTCATATAATCCCATTTCAGGTTAAGTATGGGCTCAGGGAAAACCCCGCTTTCTTTATAAACTTCTTTAATTTTGTTGCCGAGTTCCATTATGATATCACCGTCGGAAACGCTGTTTCCAAGCGGTTTCGGCCCCTGATAGCGCCACTGCATCCATCTGCCGCTGTTGGTAATGCTGCCTTCTTTTTCAACAGATACACATGCCGGAAGCATAAAGACTTCAGTTTTTATGGTGGAAGGATTCATACCCGGGCCCTTCCAGAATGAACCGGTTTCATTGTCAAAAAGGTTTACATTGACCATCCAGTCAAGTTTTGCCATTGCCTTGCGTGTTTTATTGGAATTAGCACCACTACAGGCCGGATTCTGGCCCCAGGCAAAGAAACCCTTGACAGCATCCTTGTACATTTTATCAAAGATGGTCAACCAGGAATAATCGGTACCATCGTCCACCTTTGGCAGCCAGTCATACCCGAAATCGTTTGCTTTAGCAGCCTTTTCACCGAAAAACGATTTTAAGAGACTGACTGAATATTTTGGATAATTCCGCCACCAGTTTGCGGAAAGCGGATCATTGCTTTTTGGAGTCCATTTTTTGTTGTAGGCATCAAGGGACACATTCGATGCCCTTGGAGTCTTAAGATATCCAGGCCAGATATGCCAGAGCAGACAGTGATCTGTGGAACCCTGCACATTTGACTCGCCTCGTAGTGCATTAACACCACCGCCTGCAACACCCATGTTGCCAAGAAGAAGCTGTATCATCGCCATTGTCCGGATATTCTGGACTCCAACAGTATGCTGGGTCCAGCCCATGGCATACATAATTGTACCGGCTTTTCCCCTGGCGCCGGTAGCGGCATATGTCTTGTAAACTTCCAGAAGATCCACTTCCGGGGTGCCGGTAATCGAGGAAACCAGCATGGTATTATACCTGCTGAAATGGTTCTCCAAGAGCTGAAAAACGCAGCGGCTGTTGTTTAAAGAGATATCCATCTTCGGGACACCATTTGCATCCATATCAAAAGCCCACTTGCTCTTGTCATATTTCCTGTTTTTTGCATCATAGCCGGAAAACAGACCATCTTTAAATTTAAAATCTTCTCCAACTATAAACCCGGCATTGGTATAGTTGGCCACATACTCTTTATTATAAAGTTTGTTGTCCAGTATGTACTTGATCATACCACCAAGAAAGGCGATATCCGTGCCTGAACGCAAAGAAGTATAGATATCCGCCCTTGAGGATGTTCTGGTAAATCTGGGGTCAACATTAATAACTTTTGCCCCATTTCTTTGTGCTTCTGTAACATACTTGAATGATATGGGATGGTTCTCATGTCAGATACGAGCCTGATGTTCAACATATACAAGCCCAAGAGCACGCAACATTGCCTGATAAATCCAGCATTCTTCATTATCCATAGCAGCGCTTCCGACTGAAACAATGTCCGTCGTCCGGTTTACCACCTGTCCTTTGGCATTTTTGCGCTCAAACGATGCATCCCTTGTTGCTTTAACCCTTTTGGCGATTTCCGTTAGCGCCCAATCCCATGATACCTGCTTCCACTCATTAGAGTAAGGCGCCCGGTACATGGGCTCAAGGAGACGATTTTCATTTTCGATCAATCCGGAAAGTCCAGCTCCTTTACTGCACAGAGACCCCCTGTTGATCACATGGTCCGGATCCCCCTCGATGTTGATGACACGACCGTCGCCTTTTTTGCTGGTATGTACAATCGCCCCGCATCCCACTGCACAATAAGGGCAGATCGTGGTGGTTTCTTTGGCATACTTAGTCTTTAGCATTTGGGCGTGTGCCCTGACCGGCGAAAGGTCAAAGCCCAAACCGCCGGCAGCAAGTCCAGCCGCAGCCGCGCCGGAAATTTGGATAAATTTTCTGCGCGTTACCTTCATATGCATATCTACCTCCTTTCTATAGACTTTCAGATAAATAATTTCACTGCGT
>JAFDFV010000431.1 GCA_019309665.1 Deltaproteobacteria bacterium
CCATGTATGTTAGAAGAACCTCAATAAAAAGTCGAAAAGACGGCAGTCAATATTATACCTATAGATTGGTTCAATCCGAACGAACTGCAAAAGGAGTCAGCCAGCTCACATTACTCAATCTTGGCACGGGCTTTTCTCTACCGCGGGATCAATGGCCAGAACTATCTTCACGGATTCAGGAGATTATTAGTGGTCAGCAGAGTTTTTTTAAAATTCCTGAAGAAATAGAGAAACTTGCTCAAAATTATGCAGCTAAAATTATTCATTCTCAGCAGAAAAATAAAGCTGATAATGATCAGCCGGACTACCGTGAGGTAGATATAGATAGTCTGGAAATGCTCAGACCGCGCAGTGTAAGCTGTGAACATGTGGCACTGGAGGCGTTTGATTTTTTAAAAATAGGTGAAAAACTCAAAGCCTTAGGATTCAATGGCCCCCAACTCGCAGTAGCAACCGGTACAATAATAGGCCGTATGTGTCAACCAGGCAGCGAACTGGCAACGCATTACTGGCTCAGGAATGTTTCAGGACTGGGAGAATTAATTAGTTATGATTTCAATAAGATCAATCTGTACAAAATGTATAAAATATCTGATCAGCTTCTCAATAATAAGGAAGCTATAGAAAATCATCTATACTTACAAGAAAAGAATTTGTTTGGATTTCAAGAGACAATAACCCTTTATGATCTAACTAACACCTATTTTGAAGGCAGCAGTAAAGCAAATGAGCTGGGTAAACGTGGGCATTCCAAAGAGAAACGTTCCGATTGTCCTTTGGTAACTCTGGCCTTGGTGCTGGACAGCAGTGGCTTTCCCAAGCGCAGCAAAGTATTTGAGGGAAACGTAAGTGAACCGTCAACATTGGCAAAAATGATTAAGGAGTTAGAAAGAAAAAATTTGTCCCGGAATCTGTTTGAACCATTAAAAGCTACTATAGTAATGGATGCAGGAATTGCCACTGAAGATAATATTAAATGGCTCAAGGGAAACAGTTATCCTTATATTGTAGTCAGCCGAAAGCGTCATCGGGAGTTTAATGAAGATGAAGCAGTTGTAGTAAAACAAGACGATGACGGCACAGTAAAAGTACAAAAAGTTATTGATTCAGAAAATAATGAGGTTTTGTTGTATTGTCACTCTACAAAGCGGGAAAAGAAAGAACGGGCCATTAATGATCGTTTTACTGTACACTTTGAAGAGGCTATCAGCAAGCTTGAGTCAGGTTTGCATAAAAAAGGATGTTTAAAAAAATACGATAAAGTTCTGGAAAAAATAGGCCGTTTGAAACAGCAATATTCCAAAGCCGCAAAGCATTATAAGATAGAAATATCTAAAGATGAAAAAAGTGGCAATGCTGTCAAGATACTTTGGACACGCCAAACTATCGCAGATACAAAAGATAGTTTGCCCGGAGTATATTGTCTCAGAACAACCCCCACGGAACTGGATGAAGCTACTCTATGGTGTACATATACAATGCTGACGGATCTGGAGGCAGTATTTCGATCACTGAAATCCGAGCTTGGTATGCGACCGGTTTTCCACCAACTTACAAAACGGGTAACAGCTCATCTTTTTATCAGTGTTTTGGCCTACCATTTAGTTCACAGTATCCGTTATCGATTGAAAAAGACAGGTATAAATAGTAGCTGGTCTGATTTGAGAAAACAACTGACAGGTCAAAATCGAACAACAATTTCCATGCAGTGTCGAGATGATGCTGTTGTACATGTAAGAAAAAGCACACGGCCTGAGCCAAGACAACAGAAAATATATTCGCAGAACGATCAAGACAACTATAAACAAAATGAACAAAAGTAGTGCCATAACGAAGATTTTAAAAAATTAACATGCTGTAATTAAAGAGTTTGTTTTTTTTATTCGAAAAGATGGGATAAGACTTCTTTCCCTGACATGGGTTGTATTGAAACGATGTCTATGAGTTACGCATACAGTTTCTGCCACTATTTTTTGCTTTGTATAAAGTCTTATCCGCTTCAGGCTTCAGCCTATCCACCTGAGTGGCTGTAAATATTTTTCTACCAATTTTGTATATCTATGATATAATTAATTATATTTCAAGAAAATTATATACTTCATAAAAAATCCAAAATCATAAATGAAAAATGACCGGATAAAAAAGATAGAATGAAAAATGACCGGATAAAAAAGATAGAATCACTTCTGCCTAAGGCTCTTTGCGCCGACAGGCAGGCTGTAAGGCGTGAAATTGTCCGCTTAAAACGCTTCAAAACAAAAATTTTGTCTGATAAAAATGTTAAACAAAAATTTATTCAACTTGAAAAACAGATTCATGCCTCAATCAAAAAAAAGTCATGGAGAGAAAAAAACCCGCCTGCTTTAACTTACAATCCCTGCCTTCCGATTACAGACAAAAAGAATGAAATAATTGATTTGATCTCAAAAAACCAGGTGTTGATAATCTCCGGCGAGACAGGTTCAGGCAAGACCACCCAGATACCAAAGTTCTGCATCGCAGCAGGAAGAGGAATTGACGGCAAGATCGGGTGCACCCAGCCCAGAAGGATTGCCGCCACAACTGTTGCCAGGCGCATAGCAGAAGAACTTGGAGAAGAGCTCGGCAAGTCTGTGGGCTACAAAATAAGGTTCAAGGATAAAACCGGCGGGGATGCATTCATAAAGATTATGACTGACGGCATTCTTCTTGCCGAGACCCGGAACGATAAATATCTGAACGAATACGACACAATAATAGTGGATGAGGCACATGAAAGAAGCCTTAATATTGATTTTATTTTAGGCATTTTAAAAACTCTTTTAAAGAAAAGAAAAGATCTTAAAGTAATAATAACATCCGCAACCATTGATACGGAAAAGTTTTCAAAGGCATTTGATAATGCTCCTGTTATAGAAGTGTCAGGACGTATGTACCCGGTTGATGTGCAATATTTTACTATAGAACAGGAATCTGAAGGCAGTGATGAACGGACTCATGTTGAGATGGCTGCACTTGCTGTTGATAAATTGCAGAAAAAAAGTCTTTACGGCGATATCATTGTATTTATGCCCACAGAGCAGGATATTCGCGAAACCTGCGAAATCCTGGAAGGAAGAAACTATAAAAGTGCGATCATTCTTCCGCTGTATGCAAGACTTTCATCATCAGAGCAGTCAAAAGTCTTTTCACGCCTAACCGGCAGAAAGATCATTGTTGCAACAAATATTGCCGAAACTTCAATAACAATTCCGGGCATAAAATATGTAATAGACACGGGACTTGCACGTATTTCCCGTTACACTCCAAGATCAAGAACAACCTCTCTCCCTGTTGTTCCTATATCCAGAAGCAGCGCTGACCAGAGAAAAGGCAGATGCGGACGTGTTGAAAACGGGATCTGTATAAGATTGTATCCTGAACAGGATTTTTTATCCCGCACGCTTTTTACACCTCCGGAAATCTTAAGGGCAAACCTTGCTGAAGTTATTTTGAGAATGATTGCCTTAAAACTTGGCAACATAGAAGATTTTCCCTTTATAGACAGGCCGGCCGCAAGAAGCATACGCGACGGATTTGATCTTCTATTAGAATTAGGAGCTATCAAACCTGTAAAAAGGGCCAAGAAATCAGAAGCCGAAAAATCAAAAAAAAGTGATGTTTTTCTTCTTACTGAAAAAGGCAGTCTTATGGCCCAAATGCCGGTTGATCCAAGGCTTTCCCGGATGCTTATAGAAGCAAATCAGGAAGGATGCTTAAATGAAGTTGCCATTATCGCCTCTGCTCTAAGTATTCAGGACCCGCGTGAAAGACCCGTTGAAAAGACTCAGGAAGCCGACCAGATGCATGCATTATTCAGAGATCCTTTATCTGACTTTATTACGCTGCTTAATATCTGGAAAAAATATCATGATGTCCGGCAAAAGGAAAAAAGTACAAGCAGAATGAAAAAATTCTGTAAAAAGCATTATCTTTCCTTTAAAAGAATAAGGGAATGGCGTGATATCCATGCGCAGATTTCCACTGTACTGCAGGGGTCGGGGGCCAGGGACCAGGGGTCAGGGATTAGGAGCCAGGGGCCAGGGATCAGGGATTTGGGGTCAGCTAAAGCAAATAATTCAGAACAGGAATTTTACAGCAAACAATATGAAGTAATTCATAAATCCATATTGAGCGGTTTTTTATCTAATATTGCCGTAAAAAAGGAAAAAAACATCTTTCAGGCTGCAAAAGGTAAAGAGGTGATGATTTTCCCTGGTTCAGGGCTTTTCAACAAAGCAAAAACATGGATAGTAGCTGCTGAAATGGTTGAGACATCCAGGCTCTTTGCCAGAACGGTTGCCGATATCGACAGCAGATGGCTTGAGGCTCTGGGCAAAAATCAGTGCAAATATACCTATCTGAAGCCGCACTGGGAAAGAAGTAGAGGCGAAGTCGTCGCCTGTGAACAGGTATCTGAAGAAGCATCGGAAATTTTTATCCGCAGTGCTCTGGTTGAAGGGGATATTAGAGAACCCTTGCCATTTATGGAGCATAATAGAAGGCTTATTGATGAAATCAGCAGCATGGAAAACAGGTTAAGAAAAAGGGATATTCTGACAAACGAAGAAGATATTTTCGATTTTTATCACAAAAAGCTTGAGGGAATTTATGATATCAGAACCCTTAAACAGCACCTGAAGAAAAGAGGCACGGACGGATTCCTGAGAATGAAAAAAGATGATCTTTTCCGATATTTTCCGGATGAAGAAGAACTGTATCTTTTTCCCGACAAGATTACTTTGGGAACCAACCAGTTTCAATGCAATTACAGTTTTGAACCTGGAAGCCGGGATGATGGTGTAACCATTAAAGTTCCGTCAGCACTTGCAGCAACTGTTCCTGCAGAATCTGTTGAATGGCTTGTGCCTGGATTGTACAGTGAAAAAATAGCCGCACTTATTAAAAGTCTTCCCAAAGATTACAGAAAACAGCTTGTCCCTGTAGCAAATACCGCTGATAGCGGCTCTGAGCAAATTCATTTTTAGACGCTTCAGGGTGGACATAGCTCCTTCGATATGGTCTGAGGCTCAACTGCCCGATCATCTTAAAATGCGGATATCTATTACTGGTCCAAAAGGCGAGGTCATCTCTTCCGGCAGAGACAAAACCATTCTGAGCCGAAATATATTCAGCATGGCGGATCAGGATAAAATTGATGAATTTGAATGCGCAAAAAAAGAACGGGAAATAATCAACATATAACAGGGAAACACGGCACAAAATGGGTTGTATATTCCGGCCTTGAATTAGAAAATAAAAGCATAAAGTTGCGGCTTTTCCGGAAAAGGGACGAAGCCATAAGATCTCATGAAAAGGGCGTTGCCGCACTTTTTAGCATATATTTTTCAAAAGATCTGAAATTTTTAAAAAAGAGCCTGATCCTGCCGAAAGACAAAAAAAAGATGGCCAACTATTTTGTAGGGGCAAAGATTTTTGAGCAAAGGCTTTATGATAGTATTATTAACAGATTATTTAGCAGAAACATAAGAACAGAAGATGAGTTTTACTCATATGCCGGATCCACAGGACCAGACATAATTAAAAAAGGGCAGGAGTTAATAAACAAAATATTACCGGTTCTTGAAGTCTATCATGAAACAAGACTATCTATCTACAATTTGGAAAATGCAAGCAAACCAGCCGGCAATACTCCGCAGTTTTTTAATGGCTTGAGAAACGAACTGTCCAGGCTTGTTCCTGAAAGATTTATGGATTTATACGACAATGAAAGACTGACTCACATTGCAAGATATATCAAGGCAATTGATATCCGGGCACAAAGAGCGTCCGTAAATTTTGAAAAGGATGAGTTAAAAGCAAAAAAACTTAAAATTTATGTTGACGGACTTAATGAAATGTTAAAAAAGCTTTCTTCTTTTGTATCGGAAGAAAAAAAGCAGGCAATTGAAGAATACTTCTGGCTGATCGAAGAATACAAAGTATCTGTTTTTGCCCAGGAACTTAAGACGGCCTTTCCTGTTTCCGAAAAAAAGCTTGATAAAAAGTTAAAGGAAATTGAAAGAATGGTTTAGTTGTAATTACTCAGGTGGATAGACTGAAGGCTGAAGTATATCAATCATCTCGCAACGCTA
>JAFDFV010000092.1 GCA_019309665.1 Deltaproteobacteria bacterium
GGCAAGATAAAAAGTTCTTATCTGAAGATCCTGATACTCCTTAATTTTAACAGGTGTATCAGGGTAAATAATCATTGTATTGCTGTTTATCAGCTTGGCAGATAATTTATTCGTGCGTAGCAATGCCTCAAAAAAATGATCAAATGATACATCTGTCATAAACAGCGTGACCTTACTTTCTTTCATGTCTTTATCAAAGATAAAGTTTATGCCTGTTAGCTTTGTCAAAACTTCAAACACATTGATTATAGGTGTTTTTTTAAATTTTAATGCAATCGGCTTATCGGATTTCAGTCCAAGTTTAAACCTTGGAGGGCTAACTTCTTTTTTTCTGAAATATGAAAGTGCTTTTATTGCATCTTTGTTTTCAGGATTAAATTTTATGGCCTTCTGAAAAGCTTCTCGCGCTTGAATGAATTTTTTCATTTTCATAAGATTTTGGCCCTGTTTTGCATATTGTGCGGAGCTTCTCATATCCTTGGCTTTATTAATTAAAAGAGCGGCCTTCTGGTTAGAGGGATTGAATCCTATACTCATCTGAAATTCGGATATGGCTTCATTATAAAGGTTTTTCTTCAAAAGTGACTCGCCATTGCTCATATGCTCCAGTGAAGCCTCAAACTTTGATCTTACAAGCATTAGTTTGATCGAAATGTTATCAGGATGCTCTTCATGGGCTTTCCGAAAAATTTGGACGCTTTTATCCCATTCTCCTGCGGCAGCATATTTTCTTCCCTTTTTAATATATTCGGAAGTTCCAAAACATCCGGCGAGACATATTACTGCAGTAATAAGGGATACTAATAAAAAAAATCGGTTATCTATTCTCAAGTACCTGCCCATAACAGTTCTCCAAGATCGATATGCAATTCTTCATCTATATTATCGGCGCTTAAAGTAACTAATTGTTTTGTGATTTTTTTAACGAGATATTTTCCATCGATCCTGTCACCTTTGCGGATCACTATAATCTGTTTTCCTCTCTCAAGGAATAATACTATTTTGTCACCGCTTTCATGTGAACCGAATATTCTGAATTTGCTTAGATCTTTCTTTATCTTTTCAACAGGGTCTTCGACAGTCAAAACTTTAGTTTCCATGTTATGCTTAGTATTTATAAGAGTTTTTTTCTCTGCCGATTTTTTTTTAAAGAATATATTTTTAATAACTTTATCTGAATGTTTAGAAGGAGTTGTAAAAAGATCAAGCATAACATAAGATGAGAATAAAGACTTCTTTTTAGCTTTCGTTGGAATAGACTTTTGTACGGTCTTTTGTTCATGGCTTCCAGTATATTTTAAAACAGTAACCTTTTCCTGTTTAAACGGATTCATTATCCTATAGACTAGGGAAATAACGAATATAACTGCCAGGATCGCCAATATTTTCTTTTTTCTGTCCATAATTAGTGTCTGAACGAAAAGCTATTAGCTTATTAGCCATTAGCTCTTAGCTAAAAGCTAACTGCTAAAAATCTTCGATTTGAGACAGGTTAAAATATGTAGAAATACTTAAATTCAGGTCAACAAGTTCTTCGTTTTTTGATTGATTTTTAAATGACAAACTTTCTATACAAAAAAGACTTGGTAATTCCTGAATTTCAGCCAATAAACCTTTTAATTTTGCATATTGTCCACTGACCTTAAAAGAAGTAGTATATTTCCATAATGAAAGATTATTTACTGATTCGGGTTTAAAGGTCATCGTACTTATAGATAATCCTTGTCCATTAATGGCATCGTAAAGTTCTTTTACATGATCTGGGAATGTGGACTTATTACGCAGCTTATCCCTGAATGATTGTATAGCATCTTTGGCTAAGATATATTTTGTTGTTTTATCATTTTTATCAAAGGCTCCAATATTTCTTGTTTTTGCATAAAGACACCGCAGTTCATCTATTTTTTTACTCTGTATCTTTATAATTAAAGCGTAAAAAAACAAATTAAGTAAAAGGATAACGCCGCATGTACTCCAGAAAATTTTGTTATATCGAAGTTTACCAATTATCCTATCATATTCCATAGCTTAAACCTTATTCAGCTAATTGAACCAGGGCTGTTGATAGATTTCCATATTTGTCTTCAGGAAAAATTTCGTTCATTAGTAATGAAATCTCTATTTCGAAATATATATTAAAAGGTTTTTTCTTTGAAATTTCTTCCAAACTACCCTTCTCTACGCTAAGCTTTAATATCATGCACTTCTGAAACATACTTGATTCTTCAAGTTTTTTTAGAAACAGAGCTATTTTTTCTATAGAACCAGCGGATCCTTTCAATAAAAGTTTATCATAAATATCAGACAAGGACAAATTCATAAGAATTATACCTTCCGGTATGTTATCTTCCAAAGTCTCTAGCAAATGATCCCAGGGAAAAATATCAATTGCAATTAACTTGTTTACAAATAAGGCATCTGTTTTTATTTGTTTTATTTCCTCTTCTTTTAATTCCTTATGAAGAAACTTTCTTTTGGATTGATTTTGCTCCACCAGTTTTCCTATCTTCTCTTCATACTCAGATATTTCTTTTTGATATTTAACTCCCACATTAATATTGTATCCAATTATAGCTGCCAGAAAAACGATAGCACCAAGCACAACTGAATAAACAATACGCTTATCATGGTATTCCAAAGTCGATATATTTACTTTTATGGGTTTCAATTTGTATTATTACTCCAGGCTTTGAGCAGCGCCGATCGCTGATGTATAGGACGAAAGATTTTTTAAACCTTTAACCTCACTATGGGAAATATCTTCTTCTATTATTTGTTTTTCATCTATTATATGTATATCTTTATTAATTATACTTCTCATCACATCCAGCACATCTTCCAATTCCTGATGATCCCCAACCTGACTTGCAATAAAAAATTTTTCGATTTGTTTATCAGGATTTTTATTCAAATAATGCTGCATGGCCATGTCTATATTGTGGAAAAAATGAATATCTGAAAACCCTTTCTTTACACCGCAATAATAAATTAATTGAGCATCATCGAATATAAATAATGTAAAAAAATTATCAAAAAGACCTATATATGCTACACAAGCAGTTTTTGGCAGTTTATTAATGTAAAAGTTTAGCTGGCTTACACCAGATGGACGAATAATTTTTGCATCAATTTTTAATTCTTTCAAACTTAACTCATATTCATTAATTACATCCTGAATTCCGATAGTTACGAAAAGGGCGCTTTCACCTGCCTGATTCTTCCCAATTATGTGATAGGAAATCTTCATGTTTTTGACATGAAAAGGAAGCAATTTTCCAACGCCCCACTCAACCATTTTTCCAATTTCTGCTTTAGACTTCGGCAGCTCTCCATATTTATGGATAGAACTTTTAACTATCTCATTGGGAATTGATAGTCCTGCAATTGAAACTTCACCTGCAAGCAATTCCATAGATTTTCTAATGGTTTGATGGAATAGTTCTATATTAATTATATTTTTAGATTTGTATGATAGTTTAATTGTATTTTCGGGGATAGGAATGCTTCCATATCGCAATAGCTTCCATCCATTTTTTAGCTTCTCAATTTGAGCAACTTTAACAGATGTCCTGGTTATATCTAATCCGGTCAATATTTTGGGGGATCCAAGTTTAAACATTAGTTCTACGCTTCTACCTCACTTAACTCAATAAAACTAATACGATTTGCTTCCCTGAGAGTTGTCTCTCCATTTAAAACTTCGTTAATAGCGGCTTTTCGCAAAAAAACAGTTCCTGACTCTGCTGCTTTTTTCTTTAAGACAGAAACAGATGCCATTTTAATAAACATTTCTCTCATATCGTCATCCAGTACAACGAGTTCAATTATTGCCTTTCTGCCCTTGAACCCAATGCCTTTACAATCTTCACAACCGTTGTCTCTATAAAAGTCACGACCTTTAATCAAATTGGGATCAATACCGGATTTAACTAGTTCTTTTTCAGAAATACTTGTCTTAGTTTTGCAATGGCAGAGAGTTCTGATAAGTCTTTGCGCAACAATACAATTCAGTGCTGCAATCAAGTTATAAGGTTCGATACCCATGTGCATAAAACGAGTTACAACCTCAAACGAACTGTTTGCATGGACTGTGGTAAAAACCAGATGCCCGGTAAGTGCGGATTGAAGAGCAATTTGAGCTGTTTCCGAGTCACGAATCTCTCCAACAAGGATTTTATCAGGATCGTGTCTTAAAATGGAGCGCAGGCCTTTAGCAAAAGTGAGTCCTTTTTTTACATTGACGGGGATCTGAACAATACCCTTAATCTGGTATTCAACTGGATCTTCAATAGTTATAATCTTTACATCCTTGCTGTTAACTTCTGAAAGCGCTCTGTAAAGTGTAGTCGTTTTTCCGCTGCCTGTGGGGCCTGTCATAAGAAACATACCATAAGGTGCGTGTATCATTCTTCGCATCATCTCAAGTTCTTGAACTGGCAGTCCCATACTATCAAGCCGGAATTCGCCGGCATCGGCAACCAAACTATTTTTATCTAAAATCCTTATTACCGCATCTTCTCCAAATATCGTTGGAAGGATTGACACTCTGAAGTCAATGTATCTATCCATTACTTTTAGTTTAAATCTTCCATCCTGAGGAATTCGTTTTTCAGAGATATCCAGCTCGGACATAACTTTAATCCTTGATATAACCGGACTTTGATGGCTGATATCAAAAGGCTCTGTAGCCTGGTAAAGCATCCCGTCAATTCTATACAGTATAATCATTCCTGAGTCTGAGCTTTCAATATGTATGTCGCTGGCTCGTTTGTTTATTGCATCAAGAATTGTTGAATCTACCAGCTTAACAATGGGGCTTTCCACTGCAGAAACTCTTTCAAAGCTGAGAATTTCTTCCCCTTTGTCTGATTGCCTTACAATTAGCAGGCGCATATCATCCGAGGCAGTATCAAGTACGCTCTGAGAAGTCTCGACTTTCTTTAGAAGCTCTCTGATTTTGTTTATACTGGCAATAACAATTGAGATATCCATGTCTATCAGCACTTCCAGTTCGTCAATTGCCTTAAAAAAATCAAGCGGTTCAGATATAGCTATTACCAGTGTATCCCCTTTTTTTTCGTAAGGTATGAACTGATATTTCGTCATAACTTCAAGGGGGACCATATGTATAAGTTCAGGAACTTCAATGCCTTTCAAATCAACATATTGATACGAATATTGTGCGGCAATTAACTGCGCTAATTGCTCATTATCAATCAAGCCCTCTTCTATAAAAAGTTGCCCAAGCCGCTGGCTTGTGATTTTTTGTTGTGGAAGGATAAAATTTAGATCATCAGCAGTCATAAAACCAAGCTCAACCGCCAGGACTCCAAATTTTTTCTTTTCATATTTCATAATGATTTAACATTCATAATATTTTTATCAGTAAATATTTTATGCTGCTGCTCCCGCCAGTTGAAAGATAGGCATGTACATGGCAAGCACAATAAAACCGATAATGAAACCCATAATTACCATTAGAGCCGGTTCAATTGCGGAAGTCAGGATAGAGAGTTTTATGTCAACATCGCTCGCGTAAAAGTCAGCAATATCTTCAAGCACTTGTTCAAGGGCACCACCGCTCTCTCCGGCAGAAATCATTCTTACAGTCATACTTGGAAAAACCTTTGTTTTTAAAAGAGACTCTGAAAATCCTTCACCTTCTTCCAGGCTTTTAACAACCTCATCAAACCTGAGCTTTAAAAAATGGTTATTAAGTGTACTGGAAGAAAGTTTTACAGCTTCTACAAGGGGTATGCCGCCACTTAATACAGTATTAAGGGTTCGTGTAAGTTTGGATATGGAGTAATGCAGATATAAATCACCTAAAAAAGGGATGTTCAACTTCCACCTGTCAACGCATAATCTGCCGAAATCTGTTTTTTTAAAGTAGTAAAATCCTGCAACCGAACAAATTAATAAGAATAAAATATAAAAAATATAAGATTTCAGACTAGTACTGAAGTTCACAAGTATAACCGTAATAAACGGAAGCTGAGTGTCGGACTCTAAAAAGCTTTCGGTTAAAACAGGCACAACAAATATTAATAAAAATAAAAGAACAAAAAACGAGGCCATAACTAATATTAATGGATAAACGGAAGCACTAATGACTTTCTGTTTTATATCCGACATTTTTTTTATGTATTCGATATATCTCGATATAGCAAGTGGTATATTACCACTTTTCTCTCCTGCCTGAAGTGAAGCAACATATAGTTTTGAAAAGATATTAGAGTATTTCCCGAATGCCCCTGACAGGGATTCACCAGCAGTTATATCGTCCCGGATTTTTTTTAATATTTTAGATAGTTCACTTTCCTCGCCCTTCTCAATTACTACATCAAGAGCTGCAACTATAGAAAGCCCTGTTCTGATAAGGACTGAAAATTCTCTGTTAAAAGAAAGGAGGTCATTTGCTTTAATACGTCTTCGACTGATTTCTTTTTTAAGACTGCCGAACTCTTCCTCTCTTCGAATTTCCAGAACAAAATTTCCTTCCTTTTTCAAGCGTTTTATAAGTATCGCTTTTGAATCGGCAGTAATTGTTTCTTCGACAATACGACCGCCAGGCTCAGTCATTTTGCAATAAAAGATCGGCATAACAAATTAATATCTCTAAAATTAGTAAACTGTAAATTGTTGCAACCTATTGCGACAGATCTTTTCTTAATTTAAAATACAAACAACTTGAGCTTTAGTCAACATGTTAAAATAATTGTAACAATTTAGCCTTTTAAAAAAGAATTTGACAGGATAACAGGATAACAGGATAACAGGATAAACAAAATTGTAAGCGTTCACGGAACAGCTACAAATATATTTATAACTCCAACTGTGAAGTTTATTTCATAATTTTTTTCAATAATTACACAATTTTTATGTAATTAATTACATATTTTAAAATCATAATTACCTCAATTTTATAAAAATAAAAAATATTATGTCTCCATAACTAATTGAAGTTGAAGTTTTTAAGCTAATTGTTTAATTGTTTTTTCCTGGCTAATTGCGGTAATTATAAGATAATTAGGCATCCTTCATTCACCAGTTTACACTTTTTTCGAAAAAACGTGTATTATCGAATTGAATGCCGATGTCGAAACTGGAAATTTGAAATTAGGTAACGCATCTACATCTTTGTATTTTTTCTAATTTCCAATTTCACTGCCAAAATACAAGATCAACAAAGTGTAAACTACTTTTGACTTGTCGTGAAGGATACCGATAATTACATCCATTAAAGTTTTAATTTGATTCAGAAATTTCAGTAAACAAATTTGATTTTTCACATCTTCAGCCGAAACTTTAAAATAAGGAGTTACTTTTTTGAGCATTGCATCTGCTGTTTTAACAATAATAGATTATGGTGGCAGACGTTCGGGTATTGACAGGCGACAATTTTCTTATACAGAACACATTCCTGCACGAAGATCAAATAAGGACCGCAGAAGTAAACTAGATCGTAGAAATGGATTGGATCGCAGGACGACCGAAGGTAGTATGAAAATCAAAAAAATAGATGGAAAAAAAAATAAAGATCGAAGATGTTTTATTGAACGCAGGACTTCATTCGCAACTGTTTCGGCAGCTATAAACTAAGGATCCCTCCGGTTAATCACGCTTGCAGCGGAAACGCCTTCCGTAAACGCTTACAATTTATTTATTGATTCAAATTGTTATTAAAGATATACTTTTAAAATTTACAAATAACTCCTCAACTATTCATGGAGGTTTTTAAATGGGGTATTTTAAGACTTTTTGTATGGTTGGTTTATTAGCACTAATTACAATATATGGATGCTCGTCTGATGAAGAAAAAAAACTGACTTATCTCGAAAAAGGTAAAACCTATTTTGAAAAAGGAGAATACAAAAGCGCGGAAATTGAGTTAAAAAATGCTATACAAATTGATCAAGAATATATCGAGGCATATTCGAACTTAGGTGAAACCTATCTTAAACTTGGAAATGCTCAAGAGGCTTTTAGAACATTTTTAATGCTTGCAAAACTAGATCCTGACAACACTGATGTTCAGTTAAAACTGGCTGGTTTTTATTTTCTTGGAAAAAAATTTAAAGAATCCAGGGAAAAAGTTGATTTAGTTTTAAATATAGAGCCGAATAATATAGAGGCGTTATTGGTACTAGCCGGCATATTGGATCAGGAAAAAAATCTGCATGAAGCCGCCACTGTATTTGAAAAGATTATTGGACTCGATAGCAAACAAATCCGCGCTTATATTGGGTTGTCCCGTGTTATGGCTCGCCAGGGAAAGCTTACAGAGGCTGAAAAAAAATTAAAGGCCGCAATTGATATTTCTCCGGATTCTATACAGCCACATATTTCTCTTTTCAGTTTCTATTTAAATAAAAAAGATTATGCTAGTGCCGAAGTCGAAATAAAACAAACCATTAAGCTTAATCCTGGAAATGCTGATCTTTACATTATTCTCGGCAACTTTTATTTTTCACAGAAAAACAAGGATAAGGCGGAAAAAGCATATCTTAAAGCAATTGAAACTGATCCAAAAAATATAAAACCATATATGGTTATAGCTGGATTTTATGATAGTTCCGGTATCAAGGATAAAGCTTTATCAATGTTTAATAAAGCGCTTGATATACATCCCGAAGATATTAGAATTATGGATACAATAGCCAGATTCCATTTTAAGAATAGAAATATTGATGAGGCAGAAAATTATATAAATAATATTTTAGAAAAAAGACCGAAGTATTTTCCGACCAGAATGCTTAAAGGAGAAGTTTTTGTTCTAAAACAAAAGTTTTCGGAAGCAATTGAATTATTCGACATTTTAATTAAAGAAGAACCTGGGTCTGCGCGCGCCCATTATTTCAAAGGGCTTGCTCATATTGGAAAAAATGAACATCAAATAGCAAAAACAGCCATTGTGAAGGCAATTGAATTAAAACCAAAATACATGGAAGCAAAAATACTTTTAGCAGAAATTTATCTCCGTGAGCGCAATTTTGATTTAGCTATAAAAGAGAGCGAAGATGTTATTGCAATTCTGCCGAATAATTACAAAGCAAAACTTATTGCCGGCAATGCATATATGAATCAGCGTAAGTTTAAAAACGCACAGGATATGTTTGAATCATTGATAAAGATAGATCCGGATAACCCAGCAGCTTACTTCAGAATAGGCCTTATTAATCGTTTTCAAAAAAAATATGATCTTGCTCTATCTAACTTTGAAAAGGCTCTGTCAATAAACAATAAACTCATGGATGTGTTTGCCAATATTGTCCTTGTTCATGCTGCTAAGAAAGAGTTCGACATTGCAATCAATAAATGTGAAACACAGATAGAAATAGTAAAAGATAATCCTGCACTTTTAGCAATAGTTCATGATTTAAAAGGTGGGTTATACTTAGCTCAGAAGAAAAAAATTAAAGCAGAAGAATCATTTAAAAAGGCTTTAGAAGAATATCCGGATTTTTTAAAGCCGTATTATTCTCTGGCTAAAATATATGTTCTTGATAAGAAACAGGATAAAGCCGTTGAACAATACAAAGCCATTCTTGAGAAAAATCCCAAACAGGCAGGCCCTCATATGCTTATTGGAATTATTTACGACATGCAGAAACGTTTTGATCTCTCGGAAAAACATTACAGGGCTGCGCTTGATATAAATCCGGATTTTGCACCCGCAGCAAACAATTTGGCATATTTGCTCGCGTTGAGAGACAAAAACCTTAATGAAGCATTGGCTCTTTCTCAAATGGCAAAAGAAAAACTTCCGGACGATCCTGGAGTAATGGATACTCTGGGATTTGTTTACTACAAAAAAGGCCTATATGATAGCGCCATACAGGAATTTACAGACAGCCTTGAAAAGATACCTGACAATGCGACCATACACTATCATCTTGGCATGGCCTACTATAAAAAGGGGAATAAAGAGCTTGCCGGAAATGAACTTGAGAAAGCTCTCAGCCTTGATGATGGTTTTGATGGTTCCGAGGAGGCGAGGAAGATATTGTCTGAACTGTAATCGTTTACGGTTTTACGGTTCACAGTTAACGGTTGATCAAAAAAATATCAGCCAGAGGCTAACAAGAAGCAAGAGGCTCAGTTGTGAGAACTGTAAACCGTAAACTGTTACGTCAAATGAAATGTCTTTCTACCTTCAGCCTTCTACCTTTCACCTAATCTACCTAAATAGTTTGGATTTGTTTCCTTAATATACTTTTTAATCCCATTGACTATGGCTTCACACAATCGTTTTTGATATTTTGAATTTATTAATCTTTTACATTCTTTTGGATTACTTATAAATGAGGTTTCTATCAGGATAGCAGGCATCTGAGCTCCGAGAAGAACATAAAACGGAGCCTGCTTAACTCCTTTATTATTTATTCTGCTATATTTATTCTTTTTTAGGCAGTTGCACAAAGCTGTCTGAACATGGCCGGCAAGACGGCTGGACATTCTGCATTAGATCACTTAAGATTGTCTGAAGATCGCTTATATTTTTTGTAGATGTGGCATTTTCACGCGCGGCTACTAAAATGGATTCATCATCTGTGGCAAGATTGAGGAAATATGTCTCAATTCCGAATGCCCTCCTGCTTCTTGCGGCATTTGTGTGTATTGATATAAAAAGGTCTGCATTTTTTGTGTTTGCAATAGCTGTTCTTTCTTCCAAAGTTAAATACCGGTCACGAGTTCTGGTAAGAAATACTTCACATTGCAGCTCTTTACGAATCTTTTTTGCAAGCTCCTTGGCTATCTTAAGAACAACATCTTTTTCATAAACGCCCTTAAGATACCCTGATGCCCCTCTATCACGCCCGCCATGACCCGGATCTATAACTATACAGTTAACTCCAAGGGCAAGCTGTTTTGCTAAAGCGCTTGTTGTAAACTTTTTGCCCTTCTCAGCGGTCTTTAACTCTGATATTTTTCTCTTTGCTTCCGTTCCCCAGACATCAATAACAATTCTGAATGGGTTTTTAAGAGAAAAGATTTTATAGGTTTTAAAAGACTTTATATCAACTACGACTCGAACCATAT
>JAFDFV010000432.1 GCA_019309665.1 Deltaproteobacteria bacterium
TCTGAATTTTTAACCTGGATAAGGGATGATGGGTGATCACCTTCGTGTGATACGCCGGATAATTGTAACGATTAGGTAGAAAATTCGCTAAAAGTGAGAGATACGCCGAAAAAACCCATAAATGGGAACAGTAGATCTATATGTAAAAATCCGACCCCAGAGGGGCCGGCTTTGGTATAAGCCCATAGGGCATGATTTACTGGGCCTGAGCTAATGAGTTCTGCCTTGCCATATTAAAATCAGTCGGGCATTATCGTTTGGATTTTATTACTGTGACAAAAACTTCAAGAATACCCAAAAACCTGTTATTGGGAGCTACTTATACGGCACCAATGACAAAATATGGTTTTGGGTGTCTCAAATGATAACGATTTTATGGCAAAGCCAATTGTCTCTGACCTGGCCCAGAGGGCCAGGGTTTCTATGTTCAACTAAAATAAGGCTGTCCTTATAACCCCTTTATATTACAGTAATTAAAATTTAGTCATTTTTTTTCTTTACAGCATTATTATAGGATGTCCCGAAGTCCGTCCCGAAAGCCTGCATTTACCCTTCCTTAATCCCTGCTATTTCCTCTATCTCGTTTCAAGCATTTTATTTCTGAAGTAATTCATAATAACCTTGACAATCTGTATCTTTTGAGATACAAATATCAATTGTATGAAATACGAACTCCGAAGTTCAAAACAGTACGATAAGTGGTTTGCCAAGCTGAAAGACTCTTCGATAAAAATTAAGGTCTTGGCTCGGCTTGATCGGGTAGAAAACGGTAATTTCGGAGATTTTAAACAAATCGGCTCTAACCTGTTTGAATTGCGCTTTTTCTTTGGCAGCGGCTTGCGAATTTACTACACCATCCAAGAGAGCAGGGTACTATTCCTGCTGGCCGGTGGAGACAAATCCACGCAGTCCAAAGACATTGAAAGAGCCGCCGAACTCTTGAAAGAACTGGAGGGTTAACCTATGCCCCTTAACACAAAACTTTTCGACATAGCCGAACACTTGAATACTCCTGAAGAGATTCGTGGTTTTCTTCAAGAGGTTGCTGCTACTGGTGACGAATCCGATTTCATTCATGCGCTGAATACTGCTGCCAGGGCTAAAGGTATGACCGAAGTGTCTAAGCAAGCCGGTGTTACCCGCGCGAGTCTGTACAAGTCCCTTGCTGAAGGCGGCAATCCGAAGTTCTCCACGATCAGCAAAGTAACAAAAGCACTTGGCTGCAGACTGGCTGTTGTTTAAGAAATGGGGTCAAGTGTACGGTTGGCCCTTGCTCAAAATTAATAAGGGCCAAAAGTAGACCCCAAATATTGTCCATGCTGTGGAAAAGGAAAAATGCACCCGGTTTGCTTGATACCGGAAGGATCCGGCCCCAGTGGATTTAAAATTTTGCATCCATCGGGATAGCAATCTCCATACTGATTTAGACTGACTTGCAGCTATATTAATCATCCAGACAGCCTTTTTGTCACCGGGAACAAGGTTATATGGATGTTTGCGCCATATAGTTTGTCAAAGCTCATTGAAGAGCAACAGGAGAAGTGCGCCCAAACTTGGCGGTATTTGGCCGGAAGTTACTATAATATGCCTCATGCAAATAAATTTGGGTATTCTAATGCCTTTTTTCGTTTATATGAACTAAATTTTAGATCGATGAGAGTTATAAACTTCGAAAATTTACATATCCTGACGCAGAATCACATCTTTACAATCCCCATAGGTAATGGTATTAATTACTAATTGGAGCGGCACAGTCCAACAAAGTTTTATTCATCATCCCGCTGATTAAACGTATCGTCCGAGCTTTTCAAACTGTTTCTGCCAAACTGGGCTTTCCAGTATTCTTGTACTGCGGGACAATGGATAAAACTCTATACGTTGGGCAAATCATGCAATATCAGAAGATCCTATTATGGTTAACAGCATCAATCTGCATAACAAAAAGCATGAGGCTGAAGAAAAGCAACTTTTTCAGCTAATAAAACAGGCTGGTGAAGACGCTCGTAGCCGTAAACGAGAAGCCATGGCACGACATATTAATAAACTTCAGGCCGTAATTTCAGAAGCGGTATCCCGTAAGAATAATTCTGTGTCGACATGAAAAAGTTACAGAAACCAAGGCTTATAGTTGTAGCGGGTCCGAATGGCTCTGGAAAAACTTGAGTTTGTCCAACCTGCCAAAGAAGCTGGCTTTTTCATTCGGTTGTTCTTCGTCTGCACTAACGATCCATCAATTAATGCCCAGCGAGTTGCCTTACGTGTCATGGAAGGCGGGCATGATGTTCCGATTTTAAAAATTATCAGCAGGTATTACCGGTCAATCGCTAAGTGCATCGAAGCATTAGCATTGGTTGATCGAGCC
>JAFDFV010000433.1 GCA_019309665.1 Deltaproteobacteria bacterium
CCTCCTGATTCAGCATAGAAAGGTGTAAAATCGGTTACAACTTCTATTTCTGTTCCGCTTGAAGCTTTTTGAACTTCATTGCCGTCTTCCACGATAACAAGGACTTTTGCATTACAGGATAGTTTGTCATAACCAACAAACTCGGGTTTTATTCCTTTGGCCGATAGTTTCTTATAGGCATCACTGATTTCTGAAAAGGTTGCGATAGATCTGGATTTGGCGCGTTGGCCTTCCATGGCGTTATTAAATCCCTGTATATCAAGGCTGATATTTTTGTCTCTGACCACGTCTCTGACTATATCAAGGGGGAACCCATAGGTGTCATACAGTTTGAATATTAATTGTCCGGGAATTTCTTTTTGACCTTTTGCTTTTATATCTGAAAGCGTATCGTTGAGAAGTTTAAGGCCATTATCTAAAGTATCTGAAAATCTGACCTCCTCATTTTTTATTACATTTGTAATAAAAGCATCAGCTTTTGAAAGTTCCGGATATACAGGCTTCATTATGTCAAATACAACGCTTGCAGTTTTATGAAGAAAAGGTTTTACAAGACCTATATGACGTCCATATCGGATAGCTCTTCGTATTATGCGGCGCAGTACATAGCCCCTTCCGTCATTGGACGGCAGTATCCCGTCTCCTATGAGAAATGCAGCGGCCCTGCTGTGATCGGCAATTACTTTCATTGCTATATCATCTTCAGATGAATCTCCAAGCCGCTTTTCAGAAAGGCTTTCAGTTTTATTTATTATAGGAATTATAAGATCGGTTTCATAGTTTGTAGGTACATCCTGGATAATGGAAACTATTCTTTCAAGACCCATGCCGGTATCAATGCTGGGTTTTGGAAGAGGAGTCATTTTGCCTGAAGCATCCCGGTTAAACTGCATAAATACTAGATTCCAGATTTCAAGATATCTGTCACATTCGCATCCTGCACTGCAATCCGGCCTGTCGCATGCAAACTCTTTTCCCCTGTCCATGAGTATTTCCGAACAAGGTCCGCACGGGCCTGTGTCACCCATAGACCAGAAGTTGTCTTTTTCTCCGAACCTGACAAGCCTGTCTTCGGGCACACCAATATTTTTGTTCCATATTTCATAAGCTTCATCATCATCTATAAACACGGAAACTATTAATTTCTCTTCCGGCAGGCCGTATCCATTGATAAGTAAATCCCAGGCAAACTCAATACCCTTTTCCTTGAAATAATCACCAAAAGAGAAATTGCCAAGCATTTCAAAAAAAGTATGATGTCTCGCAGTATAACCTACGTTTTCCAGATCATTATGTTTACCCCCGGCTCTTACGCATTTCTGAGATGAAGCCGCTCTGACATAGGTTCTCTTTTCTTCACCGAGAAATGTCCGTTTAAATTGCACCATTCCTGCATTGGTGAATAACAGAGTCGGATCGTCTTGAGGCACAAGGGATGAGCTTCTCACAATTTTGTGGTTATGCTTTTCAAAATATTCAAGGAATTGTCTGCGAATTTCGTTGCCTGTCATTTTCATAAGTTACTTGTTACGGGTTGCGGGTTGCGGGTTGCGAGTTATTAGTCATTGGGCAATTGAATATTGTATATTTATAGAATCGTTTCGTTCTATTATTTTAAATTAACTGCTCCAAAGTTTGCTTCGGGGAACTTAACCCAATAACTCACAAAATCTGTGTAATCTGTGGATTAAAATTAACAGAATTCCTTCAATTTTCACTATTCAATCTTCATTTTTCACTTGCTTTGGTCTTCACTTCTTCTTTCTGAGAAAGACCCAGTTTTTCTCTAACTTTTTTCAAAGCTGAATTATAAATGTCCGGATTTTCATTCAAGAATTTCTTTACGTTTTCACGGCCCTGTCCTATTCTTTCTCCATCATATGAATACCAGGAACCGCTTTTGTCAACCACTCCTGTCTCAACTCCCATGTCAAGAAGGTCTCCAGCCTGAGATATACCTTCACCATACATTATATCGAATTCAGCCTCCTTAAAAGGGGGGGCCATTTTGTTTTTGACAACACGTGCTCTGGTTCGGTTTCCTATGACTTCCTGCCCGTCTTTGATGGCGCCTGTCCGCCGGATATCGATTCTTACCGATGAGTAAAACTTGAGAGCATTACCTCCGGTAGTTGTTTCCGGATTTCCGAATACAACTCCTATTTTCATTCGTATCTGATTAATGAAAATTAATAAGGTCATGGTTTTGCTTATTGAGCCGGTAAGCTTTCTTAATGCCTGTGACATCAGTCTTGCCTGAAGCCCCATGTGCGAGTCGCCCATTTCGCCTTCTATTTCCGCTCTGGGAACGAGAGCAGCGACTGAATCAATGACCAATATATCCATTGCTCCGCTT
>JAFDFV010000434.1 GCA_019309665.1 Deltaproteobacteria bacterium
AGCCGGGGCCTTTTTCCAATTCTTCTAATGTCGGCATTTGTATGCTCTCAAAATCTGCTGTGTTATAATGTTTCCCGTCCTCTCAACTTGTCGTTGGGCGTAGCCATTTATAAACAAATCTTACTTAATTTCAAGCAAAGCAACTGTAACAAATATGTTGACACTGTAACATAAATTGATACAATATAAAAAATGATTAAAAGCTTTAAGCACAAGGGTCTCGCTGAACTGTTCCAGCGGGGCCGTTCCCGTCGGGTAAGACATGATTTACAATCACGCTCCCTGCGACGTTTGGAAGCTTTGGATCAAACAGAGTCATTGATGGATTTAAACGTACCTGGATTCAATTTCCACGGTTTGCAGGGAATACCTAAACGTTACAGTATCCATGTTAACGGCCCATGGTGTATCACCTTTGAGTGGGAAGAGGGTGAGGCGCTAAGGGTCGATCTTGAACAATATCATTGAGGTGAAGTCATGGGAGAATATTTTGTTAAGCGTCCTTTAAGACGTTCACCGGTTCATCCCGGTGAGATTTTGCGTGAAGACGTGCTTCCAACCCTTGGTCTGTCAGTAAGCGAAGCCGCAAGACGTCTCGGTATTTCTCGACAGCAATTACATCGCGTTTTAGCCTGTACTCATCCAATTACTACTGATATGGCGCTTAGGATTGGCAAGTTTGCCGGCAATGGTCCAGGTCTCTGGCTGCGTATGCAGCAAGCATATGATTTGTGGTATGCTGAGCATAGGATGAAAGATGAGCTGTCTAAGATCAAGACAGTTGTATCAGCCGAATCCAGCGCCCAACAAGCGCTTTAACTCAGACCGGGAAAGCGAAGCGTTATTTTTTATAAATTGGAGGCTGTTATTATGAAAGAACAACAATTTATGCCGCTGGTCTAAAAATAACCCATGACTCAACAAACAAACAAAATTCCCATTTCCTCAATTATCCTTGATGAAGATATTTATCCGAGAAAGGGAATCGATCACAGGCGTGTCGGCATATTTGCCGAAAACATCAGAGACGGTTTCAAATTTGAGCCTGTTGAAGTAGAGCTCGTCCCCGACAAGTCCGGCAGATACCGCCTGCTTGATGGGGCTCACAGATGGAGCGCTTACAAGTCAACCGGGATAGCAGAGGTCGAAGCAGTCATAAAGAATCTGGATGGGACAGACCCGCTGCTCTATGCCGCTAAAAAAGCCATTGGCCCAAGACAGTTGACGGAAGACGAAACAAGGGAGACTGCCCGGCGTGCATATAAGAAAAACCCATCCCTGACATCTGCAGCAATCGGAAAGGCCATCGGCCGTTCAAGGCAGGCAGTGGACTCATACATAGCTGATCTTCGCGCCGCAACCCAGATGGGCATGGACATCAAGATATTCCGCATGAATCGCCTTGGCATCCCCCAGGACAGGATCGCAAAGAGATTGGGACAAGCCAGGGAGGTGATTCGTGACCATTTGGCGAAAATGCCAGTATTGGCAAATCCGCCAAATAGCGATTTATCGAGAGGCTTCACCGTTTCTCATGTAGCAGAAAAGCACAACTGGATAGAACCGATGGTCTGGTCACTGGCTCTGGAAGATAAAAAAGACCTTGCGGGATTTTCAGAGCAAACCAGCGGCAGAAGAATCCGGCAAAGGGGCAATCCTGATAGACGACTACCTCAGGATTCTGAACAAAACCGGCTGGAAGCACACCCACATCATCCAGGCCCCAATGTCCGCACAACGCTTCAGCGCAGTAGTCGTCTCTGCAATGCAGAAGAAAAGGATACTTGGAGTGATATCCAGATATGTGATAATTTTAAAACAGTAGTTAGGCACATTGATGAATATTAAGAATACTTGTAGTGACAAGTTTAGGGGAGTATGAGACATATGCTCCTCCAGGTATGTGATCGTCCTGAAGTTACAGAGATAGGAATAATACAGCCTATAGCTGAGCATGAAACTCGTACAGTCACCTTGCTTGATCATTCCGATGAACTCTTCAACAACGCGCATGACCAGGAAAACCATGTCCACCACAAACCATGAACTGCAACTTGCCAACGACTTTGTTCAGTACACTGGCTGCAATATTTTTTTGACGGGTAAAGCGGGCACCGGCAAAACAACCTTTCTCCATAATATGCGGAAGAACACGGCAAAGCGGATGATTATCACCGCTCCAACCGGTGTTGCGGCTATCAACGCGGGCGGGGTAACACTCCATTCTTTTTTTCAGTTGCCCTTTGGCCCATTTGTGCCGGGCAGCGAGACATATGAGAGCAATAAGCAGCGCCAGTTCAGGTTCAGCAAAGAAAAAAAGCGGATTATACAAAGCCTTGATTTGTTGGTGATTGA
>JAFDFV010000093.1 GCA_019309665.1 Deltaproteobacteria bacterium
AAAATTGCTCTTGATGTTCAGAAAAAACATCCTGAAATGCAGATCATAGGTCCTTCTGTTGAAAAATTTATGAGACGAAATGAATACGGCATAGGAAAGATGTATGATCAAAGGTTGATGGTGTCGTAAAAAGTCCCATCTATAGTTAACCCCATAACTTTTTACGAAAAGGAAATCGCAACACATTGGAAGTCGATTTATTCTTTAAAGCAGCCTTAATATTTTTTCTACTTATCTTTTCCGGTCTTTTTTCAGGTTCGGAAACAGCTCTGTTTTCCTTAACTCTCTTGCAGCGCGAACGTCTTAGAAAAAGCGGGAACAAAAGAGCAGCGCTCATAGATAAGCTTCTTCTTCGCCCGAGAAGACTCATAGTAACAATACTGATGGGCAATGATATGGTTAATATCACGGCATCGGTTATTGCCACTTATTTTTTTGTATCTCTTTTAGGAGAACACGGTAAATGGTTTACCATTGCAATAATGACACCCTTGACGCTGATATTGGCCGAGGTTATCCCCAAAACCATAGGTGTGACTCATAATGAAAAAATTGCCCCTCTCATATCCGGACCTCTCAATACATTTGCAAAATTAATTTCACCTTTTCGCTGGATTTTTATCAAGCTCACGGATTGTTTCATAAAATTATCGGGCATAGAAAAACATAAGTCTTTACCCACTATAATGGAAGATGATTTCCGTGATATGGTGGATTTAAGCTACAAAGATGGTGAACTGAAAATTGTTGAAAGAGACCTTATCCACAAGGTTTTCGAGTTTAGTGATACCCATGTATCTAAAGTCATGACCCCAAAAGAAAACATGTTCTGTCTTCCCCATGACATGGATGCAGAATCAATAATTAAGTTTGTGAAAAAAAATCATTATTCAAGGATTCCCATTTTCAAAGAAAATATTAATAATATCATAGGAATCCTTTATGCAAAGGATCTGTTAAAGGTTGTAACTAAAAAATATATGGGTAAAGCTGAATTTCTGCCGGACATAGGCAGAAGACCATACTTCATACTGGAAAACATGAAAGTTGATGAGGTCTTTTACTCCATGAAGCAACAACGCATACATATAGCCATATGTTTAACTGAACAAGGGAAGGTTTCCGGACTCATCACATTAGAAGATCTTCTGGAAGAGCTTTTTGGTGAAATATATGACGAACATGATCCAGTAGATGTGCCATGATTAGCTTGAATATTTTTATAATATTTCTTTGTATATTGTTCCAGGGCTTCTTTTCGGGATCTGAGATAATGCTGATATCTTCAGACAAGCTCAAGCTCAGAAGAAAGGCTGCCAAGGGCTCCCGGGGAGCCAGGCTGGCATTGAAAATGATCGATAATCCACGCTGGTTCCTGGCAACAACCAGCACAGGAACAAACATGTTCGTAATAACCGCCTCTGTTGTTGCGGCAGTGTTGTTTGAGGGCATTTTCGGAAAACATGGAGAGATATTGACAATTGTTATTATCTCTCCTTTCTTATTGACGTTTGGAGAAATCATCCCAAGAACAATATTTCAGCAGAATGCAACTATAATTGCGCCAAAAATTTCGTATTTACTTTTTTTTGTATCCCGCATTATTTCACCTGTTACTTACCTTTTTTTCTGGGCAAGCGAAAGCTTTTACAGACGTATTGGAAAAGAAAACATTAAAAAACTTCCATATATAACTAAAAAAGAACTCGCAATGCTGCTAAGTATTCCAGGCGAAAGAAGTGATCTAAAAAGAAAAGAAAAAAAACTTATTCACAGGGTTTTTCATCTTTCAGAATCTAAAGTTTCAGATATCATGGTTCCTCTCGTCAATGTAACCGCAATAACAAATACAGCAGATGTAAGTGATGCAACAAAAATTCTCAGCAGAACCGGATATTCAAGGTTGCCTGTTTTTAAAAACCGGATAGACAACCTTACAGGCATTATACATGTTCTTGATCTTCTCGATGCATATGACAGCAAAGCAAAAATTGAACAATTTATAAGAAAGGTGCCTATTATACCCGAGCTTAAAAGGATTGATGACCTTCTTATTTCTTTTCAAAAATCGCACGATTCAATTGCCATTGTTGTTGATGAATATGGCGGCTCAGTGGGAATTATTACCATTGAAGATATACTCGAAGAAGTAGTTGGTGATATCCGCGATGAATATGACAAAGAAATAAGCAAAATCATAAAGCTTAATGACAATAAATTTATAGTTAATGCAAGGATGGAAATAAAAGATATAAACGAACAACTGAAAATAAACCTGCCAAAAGAAGACTATGAAACTATTGGAGGTTTTCTGCTCAAACACATGGGCAAAATTCCTCAAAAAGGTGATAAGTTCATATATAAAAACATTAAATTTACTATAATATTATCCAGCAAAAAATCCATCCATGAAATAGTAATAGAGAGGAAGCAGGGGGTCAGGAGTGTAAGTGCCTAAAGCCGCACGATATAGTTCGATCGGGGACGAAATAACTTTCAAGCCGCTTGCGCTTGCAACATGAAGTCAACTTGTACAGCATCAAAGGGAAATTTGATAATTCCAATGTACATCACGATGCACCGCCTTTACGTCTCCGCCCAAACGGCGAGCTGCCTGTCCCGTATTGCGTCCGAAGCCTGACCGTTCAAAGCATATCTATCTCTTCAGGAAAAAAACTTCGCATTTAAGGCCAGGGGGCAGGTTAAAAGATTTGTTGGGCAGTTTCAAGCGCACGCCAAAGGTCCCGCTGGCCGCATCAATCACGGAATCTACAATGATAACTTCTGCGGTATATTTACCACCCACCGCTGATTCCGGCTGCACCTGGGCTTTCATTCCTTTCTTGATAGTACCGAATTGTTCAACCGGAATGACCACCTCTACATAAAGGGGGTCAATTTGTACGATCTTCATAATAGTTTCTTCACCAGTATACTCTCCGTGCGAAAGGAGCCGCTCCACTACCACGCCATCAATGGGACTGCGAATAATTCGCAATTCCAGTTTTTCCTGAGCTTCCTGAAGCTGTAATTCCATGATCTTAAGCTCTGTTTCCATTTCATCTTTTTCATGAATAGAGAGAAGCTGCTTTCGGTAAAGTTCCTCATTGCGAATTAACTTTCGCCTCCCAAATTCCACCCGTGCATGGGCAAGTTCCACCGCTACCTTTTCTACGCCGGACTTCAGCCGGGCGATCACCCGACCTTTCTTTACGATATCCCCTCGTTCAACCAGGATCTCATCCACGATGCCCGGCATTTGACCGCTGACCTCAGCCACCTCACTCGGTTCGATGAGCCCTTCAAGACCATTATACTCGTCAGCTGAGGATGCTATCACTGTCGATAACAGAATCGCTATAACTCCAATAAAAAAATACTTGTAATTTAAATGATATAAATTAGACATTTTCCTCACTACATTACCTATTCAAAAATTCCTGAAAAAGACAACATATCTCCTGTCTTTTCATCCTGCTTTAAAAGCTCTCGCCGCATACGTGCATGAATCCTCTCAATTTTTTTCTGTGCTCTGAGAATCGCAAACTTACCAACCCAGTTCCATTTCTCAAAGCCAATTTTCATTAACCGTTTCGCGATCCAGCCTGATAATCCCGCATGCCCCCCGGCAAACAAAGGGTCTTCAAGAGATAGAATTGCCTCGTAACTGCCAGGATCACCCTGTCGCCCACAACGGCCGGCCAACTGACGATCAATACGTCCAGCCTCATGCCGTTCGGTGAGTATTACATGGAGACCTTGATGTTCTGCAACATGTGAACCCAGTTTGATATCAGTACCACGGCCTGCCATATTTGTAGCAATTGTGATACATCCTTCATTTCCCGCCCGTGCAATAATCATTGCTTCCTCTTTATCCTGTTTGGCATTGAGAATCTGATATTCAAGGCCGATATCAGAGAGAAGTCTGCTTACATGCTCGGAAGCAGCCACTGATCTGGTACCCACAAGAACGGGACGGCCTTTTTGATTCAATTCGTGGATCCGGTCAACAACCGTCTGCCATTTGGCTTTCTCCGTGGGGAGTATCAGATCCGGACAACAGATTCGCTTTTTTGGACGGTTCGTCGGTATACGAACCACCGGCAGCCCGTAAACACGGTTCATCTCTCCCTCTACTTCTCTGGCTGTTCCGGTCATCCCTGAAAGTCTGAGGTAACGGCGAAAAAACCTCTGGTAGCTAATCCGAGCCATTGTTTCCTGCTGTTGAGTCATCTCACAGCCTTCTTTGGTTTCAACAAGTTGATGGAGCCCTCGTTTCCATGAACGGTCCGGCATTACCCTACCCGTAAATTCATCAATAATCTGAACCTTTCCATCCCGCACCAGATAATGTTCATCTCGCAGAAAAAGATGTATAGCATTCAGGGCTTGGTGCGCAAGTTCTTCCCTCCTTATGGTTCCTGTCCATAATGGCCCCAAAGGTAAGGCAATATCTCGAATCCGACGCTTGCCGACTTTCGTAAGCCCAACCTTACGGGAACCCCGATCAACACGATAATCTACCTGATCTTGCAATTTTTCAGCAAGCGCCAGGGCCTGTTCCATAATAACCCGTTCTTCTCCACTGCCAACCCTTTTGGAGATTATTAACGGCGTTCGTGCCTCGTCAATCATTATACTATCTACTTCATCCACTATTGCAAAATGAAGCCCTCTAAGCAAAAGACGATGACCACGAGCCTCGTTGCCATAAAGATATTCAGCTTGAAGACGAAGCGAGTTAATTCGATCTTTCATGGTCAGTCTGTCTCGAAGGTAGTCGAAGGCGATTTCCTTATTGGTGCAATAGGTGACATCAGACTGGTAGGCAACACGCCGTTCTTCCAGAGTTGTGTCATGCGTAATGCGGCCCACCTTAAGTCCCAATGTCTTGTAGATCGGCTCCATCCATTCTGCATCACGAGAAGTCAGATAGTCGTTGACACTGATCACATGTACGGGTATTCCAGCCATTGCGGCAGTACTGACAGCAAGCGTTGCGGCCAGGGTCTTTCCCTCCCCGGTTTCCATCTCCGCCACCATTCCTTTAAGAAGTACCAATCCACCCATGAGCTGCACATCGAAATGGCGCATGCCAACAGTCCGAGTTGCAACCTCTCGCACCAGGGCAAATGTATGTGCCACCAATTCTTTGCGAAAACCTTGTTGTTGCAATTGGATGCGAAGGGTGCGTGCCAGTTCTTTCAGCTTATCGTCAGTCATATTTTTCAGGCCGGAGCTGTATTGGTTCACTTGCGGAACAATTTTACGGGGCCCGACCATGCGTGCGCGGAGGTAACCGGCAAAAAATTTCGTTAAAACTCCAACGGTCTTATCCAATGCGCTTAAGCGGAATTCCTTTCGCTCAGGCCGAATGACATGTGTTGCAGGCAATTTCCATGTAGGATTCATACGCAAAATTTATCTCATATAGACTTTCAGATAATTAATTTCACTGCGTTATCAGTCGTCGACGTATAACTAATACGCTTTCCTCCTTCTATCCTTGTGAAATTAATTATCTGAAAGTCTATACATCAAATTTTTTCAGTAAAACACGCCGTATATTCCGATACCAGCGAATTGCTAAAGGTTCAGGATGATGGTCGAAGCGCACGAAGGCCCGTTCTCCAATCCTGCCCAGAACAACACCAGGCAACAAAATGTCGAACTGAAAAAGCTTTTCAAAAGCCCTCGGGTTTTCGTGTTCCCGTGGATCCAGGGCAATCTCTCCGCCTCCTTCCAGGCTAAGAGCCAAGCTGGGCATTTCACTGGAAGCTAACGGCACCTGTCGTTCCACAAAAGCCAGCAGTTTCCTGTCCACCTCCCCTGCCAACCGAACCTCCACTTTCCGGGTATTATTTCGGATACGGTCCACTTCAGACTGGTGAACCACAAGACGGACAGTGACATGGAAAGGATCAATAACATATCCTAACGGGCTCCCTCGCATCAAAAAGCGGCCAGGCAAATTTTGTGCCTGTGCCAGTATAAATGTCCCGTCCTCCGGGCTTCGAATCACCAGTTCCTCGTTACGCTCCTGATTCCGCTTCAGTTCAGCTTTGATTTGTTTGACTTCATCCTTAAGTATTTCAGTTTCCGTACGATCGTTGAGCAAGCTCTGTCTGAGCCGCACCCCATACTCCCTGAGCCGTGCCTCCAGCACCTTGACTTCCGTCTGCAGTTCCAAATTATGGCATACCACTAATGGATCACCTTTCTGGACACTTTCTCCTGGGGAAGTGACCACTTTTTCCACGAAACCGTCGGCGCCTGCATGAACCTGTGATTGTTCGTGTACCCAGACTACTCCCTCGGCCATCGTATAAGAGGGCAAAGGTATGACAAACAGGATAACTGCCATCAATACTGCAACTCCCCCGCTTATTACCAGAATAAGGTTTCTCTTACGCTTCATGAGTTGATCTGAAAACAGATAGTGAACGACTTTGAAAAAGGGAAGAATGAGCATACTGAAAAGAGCCCACCCTGCCAGGAGCATCCCTACTATAAAAAACTTGCCCGCAATGAAAAGCGCAATCCTCACGGAAATAAATATGCGGTAAATAAATGACGCCACCGCATAAAATCCCAACCATGGGGCCTCGCCCGGTGCAGAGCAAGGGGAGTGGACATCTTCAATGCGAAGAAGGTACCGCTTTAACAGATAAGCAATGTAAGCATTGCTGCGTGATCCCAGATTCGGAATCTCCAGAAAATCGGACAATATGTAATAGGCATCAAAGCGCAGCAGAGGATTGCCGTTAAAGAAAATGGTTGACACCCCTGCTATCAACATCACGTTGAATGCCAATGCACGTAATATGCCTGGTTCCAGGTTTACCCATGCAAACATAGCCAGTGCAGCCAGAAAAACCTCTATGAGTATGCCGGCAGCCCCCACCAGCATGCGTTTACTCTTGTCCTGAAAGGCAGAGGATGACGATGCATCCACATAAGGTATGGGCATTAATACCAGTAACATGATACCCATCTCGTGCACTTCGCCTCCCCAACGCTTTACAAAATAGGCATGGCTAAACTCATGCAAAGCCTTGACAATTGGGTAAACAAAACCGAGCAACAGCAGATTTTCCAGTGCCAGCACTCGGTCAGCCAGATTGGAAGTCAAGTCACTCCAGTGAATACAGGCCAAAATAAATGCTGTTGATACAACCAGACACCAAAGCAGGCCGCCGACCCAACTAAATAATGGACTCACAACAGCCTGTGTGCTTCTCAGAAAACGGTCGGGATCCAGGAGAGGAAAACGCACGGCCATAGGTGACATCAGATAGTTAAGCCAGCGACTCCGTTGAAATCGAATATGGCGCCATAGCAGATCGGCGATATCCGGCGGAGTATCAGTTAGCAGCACTTCTGCCTGGTGAAGTTGAGAGAGGAGGCCGACAACCTCATCCTGTGTAGGCATGTCATCACCCAGGCCGGCACAGGCCTTTTCCCATATCTCTTGAAGGGTGTGCCGGCCATCCATTTGTCCGATAATGGAATATGCCTCCGGAGAAAAACGATGGAAAAACCCGGTTGAATGATTCTGAAGGACATACCAATCCTTTCCTCGGTATGTGTGTTTGTGGATTTGGGCATGACTGAGTAACCGCGGTTTCAGATTTGCTACTCGATACCAGGATTCACTGAACAGAGAATTTTCCAACAAGTTTCCTCCTACGGCCACCAGGACCAGAACCAGAGCCGCAGCCACTCTGTCAAATTCCGAGTCCAAATGGAGATGAGGTTACGACGATCTATAAATATCTTACCAACGCCTTCCATTCCAGGCCGGAGACGTTCTGATTTCTTTGCCAGTTTTGCTTCAACACGAAAGTAGTTTCGGCCTTCCTCCGCTGATGTTATGGGAATAACTTTTTCGATAGTAAAGTCAAAATAGCTTCGGGGTAATGCCGATAGCACCAAGCGGCCATCTTGGCCTGCTCGTACGTCTGCAACTCTTCGTTCATCCACTTTTAGAATAATCCGATAAGCATCCAAAGGGGCGACTTCAAAGAGTATCTCACCCTGTTTCACCAGTCCGCCGAGCATCTGGCTGAGGTCGCCACTGACTACAATACCATCGAATGGAGCACGGATGACGGTACGTTCTATTTTACTCTTCATCAGATTGAGCTTTGCCGTAGCCTGATCCAGAAGAGCACTGATGATTTTAGCTTCAGCCCGGTTATACTTTGCCCGGGCTTCCTGATACTGACGCTGGTACTGCTTTTGTTTGGTCAACCAGTTGAGCCTTTCCAAACGGAGGTCACGGTCGTCCAGGGAACACATCTCCATATCCTTCTGAACGATATCTCCTGCTCTTTTTTGTGCATCTTTGATATAGCTATCAAAGGGAGCACCAACAACGCGGCGGACGGCACCCTCCAGGGTAGCGTCAGCAGTAACGCGGTACTTACCGGTCTTTATGCTAAAAAACACGACGAGTGACACTAAAATCAAGGCAGCCAGTTTTCGTCCCGGATATCGAGGGCCGAAAAACCGTGCTATTTGTTGTTGGAAGGACTCAGAAACTTTTTGAATCAAAAGGCGATCATTGAGACGCTTGTTTTCAAGAGCAGGAAATACGAGTGCAGACACACTGCGGCAAAATTCAATTTCATCCTCATCAAAAGGCTGTTCTGAGGGACGTTCCAGGGTCAGGGCGCCATACCACCGATCATTATCATAGAAAGGAATTGTAAGGATAGATCCGGAACCGTGTTGCTTTCCAAGTTCTTTGTGATCTCGGGTCAATAATACTTTGGAATCCTGAGCTGAAGGATAAAGAATTTCACAACGCTGAAGAATCGCTTCATCCATAGCTTTTTCAATACTACGGATAAGATTCATCCGTTTGCCGAACTGGGCGCTATGGGAAAGGGCTTTTACATATACATGATGCTTTTTCAGGAACCCCAGGCTCACCCTGTCGCATTTGAGGTGTGTGGCGAGTTCTGTGACAAAAGCCATAGCCGCGCCTTCAAAACGTTCTTCAGCCAGTGTTCCTGCAAGAAGGTCCACCGCGAATTTCAGACGTTCCAGGGAAGCCACGGCCTCCTTTACCTGGCGGCGGCGGGAAAAAAGCTCTATCCAGGAAACACCCCATTGGAGATGCTCCATGACAAGCTTCAATTGATCCTGCGAACGTGCTGCAACCTCCACCGCTATTACACCATGCGGTTTGTCATCAATGAAAACAGGGTAGGCCACACCGTAGCGCTGGGGCAAACCGGCAGTAATATCGGAGTTCACATCCAACTCAACGAGCAGCCCGCATTGTTCCCCGAGCGCTCGTTCTGAGATCTCAGCAAGGCGTTCAGCATCTTCCCCCTCTTCCGGCCATTTTGAAACCGGTTTAAAGGAATC
>JAFDFV010000435.1 GCA_019309665.1 Deltaproteobacteria bacterium
AAGAGCAATATGACATGCACGCCATGCCTTGAAACGGGTGCTGGATTTTACAAGACGCAGATCCTTTTCATGGGGTGCAGGGAGGATTTCTTTCTTAAAAAAGCGCGCCCCAAAATGTGTAATCGGAACAAAAAGGATAAGCAAAATAATAATCAGAGCCCAATCCAGTGAAAAATAATACTTAACAAACAACAGAGGAAAAAGGCCCTCAAATAGTTGATCAAGGAGCGGTACCGCAGAGCCGCTCGCCAGTTCAAACCTTCTTTTAATAAAACTGGTCAGTGAATCTCCCAGCATCGAGAAGAATCCGATACAGAACCCTACAATGAGGGGCAGCCCCAAAAACTCACTGAGTAAAGTTCCCGCCGCTATGCTTCCAATAGTTCCGCGGATAGTTTTGTGGCTGCCCAGCAACGGTTTTCCGTCCAAAAATGTCCGGTTCCAGTCGATCGGCCAGTTCCATCTATCTTCCAATAAAAACGCAATAACAGCAGGGGCTGCATTGACGGCAAAAAGAAGGATTATGATCTTAAAGCTGATGAGTATAATAATGGAATCTCCTTATTTAGTGCCTGAACAAAAACTGCTAATTTTTCCAATTTCTGCGTCAAGCTTAAATTTTAATCCTCGAAATACTAAATGTATTCCTGTGGTTAAAATTTGCGCTTTTCTTGAACTTGAAAAAATTTTCTAGTTTTCGTTCGGGCACTATTCAGGTATATTTTGGAAAATAATGTCGTCACCCTTTGCATCAGCTTTTATAATTGTATTTTCAGTAAATTTCCCCTTGAGAATTTCTACAGCCAGAGGATTTTCAATATATTTTTGAATCGCGCGCTTTAAGGGGCGTGCTCCGTAAACAGGGTCATATCCCTTTTCAGCTAACAACCTGACTGCTCTGTCTGAAAGCTCAAGTTTAACATTTCTTTGCTCAAGTCTTTCAAGAAGCTTTTCAATCTGAATCCTCACAATTTTACCAAGCTGATCAGACGTAAGGTTGTGGAAAACAATAATTTCATCTATTCTGTTTAAGAATTCAGGTTTGAAGCTGGCTCTCAGAGCTTCTGTTACCCTGTTTTCCATTTCTTTACGGTCGTATGCTCCAAGTTCCTGTATCCAACGACTGCCTACATTTGAAGTCATTATAATTATAGTGTTTTTAAACAAGAATCTGAAGCAGCACATTAAAAACCTCGGGGTGGGCTTTTTCTATTTCATCAAACAGCACCACTGAATAAGGACGTCTTCGAATCGCCTCTGTGAGGTGTCCGCCTTCATCATACCCAACGTAGCCGGGAGGCGCTCCTATAAGCCTTGCTACGGAATGCTTCTCCATATATTCCGACATATCAATTCTTACCATTGCCTGTTCGCTGTCAAAGATGAATTCTGACAGAGCTTTTGCCAGCTCGGTTTTGCCGACTCCTGTTGGTCCCATGAAAATGAATGATCCTATAGGACGATTTGGATCCTGCAGTCCGGAACGAGCTCGGCGGACTGCATTTGATATAGCCGATATTGCCTCATCTTGTCCGATAACTCTTTCGCTGATGCGGTCCTCCATATGTACAAGTTTTCCCCTTTCACCTTCGAGCATCTTGCTTACAGGAATTCCTGTCCATCTGGATACTACCTTTGCAATGTCTTCAGCATCCACTTCTTCTTTAAGCATTTTTTTGTCTTTTTGAAGTTCTGAGAGTTTTCTTTTTGCCTCGTCAAAACGCTTTTTAAGTTCTGTTGCCTTGCCGTATCTTATTTCAGCGACTTTTGCCAGATCTCCTTCTCTTTCTGCGTGCTGTTCTTCGATGCCAATTTGCTCAAGCTCTTCTTTTATCTTTCTGATAGTCTGAATCATGTCTTTTTCATTCTGCCAGTGAGCTTTCATCTCCTGAATTTCATCTTTCATGGCAGCAAGTTCTTCTTCCAGTTTTGCAAGCCGCTTTTTTGACGCGTCGTCAACTTCTTTTTTAAGAGCTTCTCTTTCTATTTCAGCCTGGGTTATTTTGCGCTGGATTTCGTCAATTTCCGCAGGCATGCTGTCTATTTCTATTCTAAGCTTGGAGGCGCATTCATCTACAAGATCAATGGCCTTGTCGGGAAGAAAACGATCTGAAATATATCTGGTTGAAAGAGTCGCGGCAGCAATTATCGCCGAATCCTTTATTCTTACTCCATGATGTATTTCATATTTTTCCTTGAGTCCTCGAAGAATAGAAATTGTGTCATCTACTGTTGGCTCAAGAACCATTACAGGCTGAAAGCGCCTTTCCAGAGCAGCATCTTTTTCAATATATTTTCTGTATTCATTTAATGTAGTGGCGCCGATACACCTTAATGTTCCCTTTGCAAGCGCCGGTTTCAGCATGTTTGAAGCATCCATTGATCCTTCGCTTGCGCCTGCTCCAACCACAGTATGCAGTTCATCAATGAAAAGAATTACTTGTCCTTCAGCTCTCTCTACTTCTTTTAAAACTGCTTTCAGACGATCTTCAAATTCTCCTCTGTACTTTGAACCTGCTATAAGCGCTCCCATATCCAGCGCAACGAGCCGTCTGTTTTTCAGGCTTTCCGCAACATCTCCCGCCACAATTCGCTGAGCAAGACCCTCTACTATTGCGGTTTTGCCGACTCCAGGCTCTCCTATTATAACAGGATTATTCTTTGTCCGTCTTGAGAGAACCTGAACAATGCGTCTTATTTCATCATCCCGTCCAATTACAGGGTCAAGTTTGCCAAGGCGTGCCAGATCTGTCAGATCCCGGCTGAATTTGTCAAGCGCCTGGTATTTTTCTTCCGGATTCGGGTCTGTTATGCGCTGTGAACCGCGAATATCCTTTAAAACTTTAAAAATTGAATCTCTGCTTATTCCATAGCGGCTCAGGATCTTTATACCTTCACCGGTTTTTTCATCTGAAATCGCCAGAAGGATGTGCTCTATGCTTACATATTGATCCTTCATTTTGGCAGCTTCCGCAAAGGCAGCGTCAAGAATGGATTTTGTCCTCTGTGAGATATAAACATCTCCTGCACCGCTTACCTTTGGGAGTTTATCAATAGCCCTTGCAATCTCTTGAGCGACATCTTCCGGTGAAACGCCAAGCTTCCGGAGCATAGACCTGGCTATTCCTTCCTGTTCATTCAGCATTGCGCTCAACAAGTGCTCCGGTTCTACCTGCTGGTTATTATTGTTTGAAGCCAAAGACTGGGCATTTTGAATGAGTTCCTGTGATTTTATTGTAAATTTATCAAAACGCATAAATATATACCTCCTGTTTTGAAAAATATGGGTTATTTTTGATCTAATAGGAAAATAAACACTTACTATTTGATGTCAATTGGTTTGAAAAAGCCGGAGGAATT
>JAFDFV010000436.1 GCA_019309665.1 Deltaproteobacteria bacterium
GTATCCTGACCACCAGCGAGCCAAACTCTGCGAAGAGAGGAAACCACGAATTAAGGGATACGACGGCAGTTGAAATATCGAGTGAGCAAACCGTAAGGGGCGCTTATCGTGTAGTAGGAGTCAGCAGAGGGCGGTAAGCCAGGGAAACGAGCCGTGAACACCACGGAGGACTCACCCCGGTGAAGGCCCGAACGGTGCCGCCTGCCGAATGGCAGGGGTAAATGAGAGTGGTTAGTAGGAGGTATTTCTAATGTGCTAATTGAGGCACATTGCGTAGTATTATCCAAAAGCCCGACAGGACAGATTCAACTTACGGATTAAATTCTTAAGTGGGACGAACAGGGAATGTGGGTCCAAGTGCGAGCTTGAAACCACAGGAAATGCCTTCTCAGTTACGTGGATAACAGTGTCGATAGTGTTAGAAACGAATTGGAGGGAAAACAAGTGGTATCAATTGCTTGGATTTTACGTCCTCTTGGATCTGATTTTGCCTGATCAGCCGAATCGCGCAGTACGGACCCGTATGCTGCGTGGTGTGGGAGGGGCGCCTTGTGAGGGGTGTCCCTATCCCGATAGCGAAAATACATTATACGGCTTTCATGATATAAAACGAGTACCCGTAAAATTTTTCATATTCTTCGAAGAATTTCATTTCCTCTTCTGTTTCACTAATAACGGATTGCATGATGCTGTCATTTGAATTCTTAAAAGATTTCATGTTTTTTCGAAGTGGCTCATAGTAATTATTCCACCAAGCCTTTGACGGCAAACGGTGTATTCCTAAGACTTCAAAACCTGATGAATTTACAATATCGGAGTTTTCTGACTCGGTTTTGATAGCAGGGTAAGCGTTTTGCATAAATATTTTTACAGGTTCTGGCACTTCACTTGTGAAATAGTTCATTTCCGAAATGACAGCGATTCCATTAGATGCCATTAATGGCCTCCAAGCTTTCAACGCACCTTCAAATGTTATGTTATAAGCGGCTCCCTCAGACCATAGAAGATCAATGGTTCCTGATTCCCAATCAAGATTTCCCATGTCACATTCGATAGTTTCTACCAAATGTTCAAGCCCTCGCTGTTTTGCTCGATCTTCGAGTTCATCTAAAAATTCTCGCGAGAAGTCTACTGCCCGTACCTTTGATTTAAATTTGTCCGCCAGAATTAGTGTTCCTGCACCAGCACCGCAACCGATGTCTGCTATACGTGGATTTGTTGGCAGCTCTGGAATTTGTGAAATTATATAGTTCGAATAATCTGTATCACCAGGGCCTTGCCTCTCAAGGCCTCGATGTAATTCGATAAGCGCCCTAATATATTTTTCTTGTTCTTCCATAAAAATCACTTTTATATAAGTTTGTGCATTAGCCTACCGGATGATGTCGCTACTATCGCTAACAAGTCATTCTATTGTTCTGTGTATCTCCATAGTATTGAAAATTTATTCACATCGTTACGCAGCAATCAACTCATTGTCATTTTTCCGTAAGTTGAAGTTTTGACGACTACTCTGTCAACATTTTTCTTGTATCTCAGAAATATTTTCTTGCCAAGTTTTTTGTGCTATTTTACTTTGAGGTATATTTACAAGAGAAGGCTATTTATGAAAAATAATCAGGCTGCATATCAGAAGTGGCTGCGCTATTATCTGGATTTTTGTCGGAAGTATAATTTTCCACAAACACAACGCGGGAGTCTCGCTCACTTTCTCATGAAACTACAGGAAAAGAAGCAAACGAAAGCGCAACAAGATCAAGCATCTAATTCAATCTCGCTGTATTATGAGCTTATACTTGCCAGGGATACCCTTTTCTCTGAGAAGGTTTCCCCGGATAAAACTTCTCATTGTTTTATCTCATCGCCAGACTCTGTAAAGGATGGAAGAGGGGACGGGCTTGATTAATTGGACATATTATGATATAAATACAAACATTATACTGCAAAGAGGTGAGACATGCCACGACAAGCCAGACTGGATGCGCCTGGAACCCTGCATCATGTCATTATCCGGGGAATTGAGAGCAAAGAGATAGTAAAAGATGCTTGAGAATCTTAAGAAAAGGGCTTATAAAATAGGATTGTTAGAGTGTTGGGCACGCATGATTGATAATGGCTGGTTGCGGCCCTCTTTTAAAGAATTTTGTCAAGCGGAATCCAATAATATCGCGAACGTTAGAAATCCGGGGAGATCAGACTCTGGAAGAACTTCACCGTGCGATTTTCAAAGCCTTTGACCGAACGGAAGAACATATGTACGAATTTCAAGTTGGCGGAAAAGGTCCCAAAGACCCAAAGGCTAAGCGCTATGTTTTGCCAACAAAATTTAACAATGCGTTTGAAAAGCAGCCGGTGGAAGGGAATCCAAAAGACACGACCGTTGGTTCCGTAAGGCTAAGCATCGATGACGCATTCGGCTATTGGTTTGACTCCGGCTTCGAGTAAGACAGCAATTAATAGCAGTGCCATTATTGTCTCATCGCCGCTGGTGATGGGAGTTAGCCTTCAGGTATAGACTTTCAGATAATTAATTTCACAAGGCCAGAAGGAGGAAGGCGTATTAGTTATACGTCGACGACTGATAACACAGTGAAATTATTTATCTGAAAGTCTATAGCAGCGCTGAGATAGAGTCCTTACATAATTTATATCGTTGGAATGGTATTGAGCATTAAGGATTAGAAAATAAGCAAATGAAAAGAATTGATCTCGATAATTACAATAGAAAGGAGTTATTCAATTCCTTCAAGGATCGTGATGTACCATATTTCAGTACTACATGTAACATAGAAATCCAAAATTTAAAGAAATTTGTAAAGTTAAGGAGTATTAGCTTCTTTGTTTCACTTAGTTATATTATTTCAGTATCTGTTAATCGAATTCCTCAACTGCGGCATCGCATAATAGATGGTGAACTTTATGAGTTTAAAATTGTGGATCCCGGATATACTGTGTTGTTAGATGATGAGACATTTTCGTTCTGTGATTCTAAATTTTTTGAAGATTTTGACACCTACTATGAATATGCCATTGCAAGGATCGAAGAAGTAAAGAATCGCCCTGATCAGAACAATCTTGAAAAAAATCACATGTTTTTTATCACAAATATTCCTTGGTTTAGTTTTACTTCATTTATCCATCCTTATTATAATTTGTATGGTTCAATACCAATAATTACAATTGGTAAGTATTTTGAACAGGGAGACTCGTGGCTGATTCCAATTGCAATACAGGTCCATCACGGTGTGGTAGATGGTTTTCATGTTGGAAAGTATTATGACTGTCTGGAAAAATTGTGTAAAAATCCCGAAGTTGTGCTTGGGAAAATCAAGACCAGTTGATTTGAAATTAAGGCTACTTGATAACTAAAAAAGCCAAGAGATTTTAAAAAAATAATTTTAATTTCTTTTGCTTATTAATCTTATCCCATCATTTGTCGAATTTACCAAGACTGACAAATCCGGCAAATAGCGATTTATCATAAGAATTTAAGGGTGTAGCCCACTTATCCAACAAAAATTTTCCACATTTTAATCTTATTTGTGCAATAAATATTTTATCAGAAATTGACATATTATATATTAGATACTATTTTTGAATGAGGGATAAGCGGTTCTAATAAATAGGAGGTTTTTTATGCCTATGTATGAATATAAATGTGAGAACTGTAACCACATTTTCGAGAAACTGGTTTTCACAAGTGATAACGAGGGTATT
>JAFDFV010000437.1 GCA_019309665.1 Deltaproteobacteria bacterium
TCATATCATTTCTCATACCGTAGATGAAGTGGTATACTCACGTGATGAGAAAGGAAGAAATTGCGTCTGCCTGAAAATTAAGCTATAGATTGTCAGATAAATAGAGAGGATTAATATGAAATTAAGCACGGAAAAAATTGGCGATGTGACAGTTGTAACAGTGCTGACAGAAGTTTTGGATGCAAGCAATGCTGAAGAATTTAAAACAGCCATGGCTCCCATACTTGAAGAAAACAACAAGGTTGTGTTTGAAATAAGTCAAATAAAATTTATGGACAGTTCAGGATGCGGAACCCTGCTATCTTTCCTCAGGCAGTTGAAGAGTTCAAATGGAAATCTCAAGCTGTGCAAAGTACAAGAACCGGTTCGCATGCTGTTTGAGCTTGTTCGAATTGATCGAATAATTGAAATCTTTGACACAAAAGAAGAGGCTGCAAAGTCTTTTTAGCTATAAGCTAAGAGTTCGCCCGAAGGGCTTATGAACCATAATGATTAATTAATAACTGTTCTATCTTTTCTTCGAACATTTCATATGAAAGATAACGCCATCCCAGCATATAATTTTTTTCAGCCACCTGAGCCATTTGCTCAGAATCGTTTAGAAGATCATTAATTTTCTTTATTGTCTGTTTTGTTATATCATTAATTTTCTTTATTGTCTGTTTTGTTATATAGCTATCAAAAGAAATAACATCAAAACCTTTTGGTTCAATGTCAGCCACAAAAATTGAATACCTGTTAATCACTATAGGTTTTCTGAAATAGATTGATTCGACGAATGCATTGCCGTAACCTTCATATACTGACGGATAAGTTATAAGATCCGCATGTTGATAAACATCCCATAATGTAAAGATTTTCCTGCCATTTTCGTCAAAACCTCTTTTAAAGCCTATCCTGTCCGAGATTATTTTAAGGTCAACATCTATTAGTTTTACGAATTCTTCTATCCGCATCAAATAATCTTGCCCTTCATCTTCGGCTTTGTGAGTTATCACAAGAGAAGCCTTAGGATAATCAAGCCTTTTTACAAGCTCTAATGACATTTCTATTCCTTTTCTTGAAACAACTCTTGTTGGTTGAAGGACAAGAAAAGTTTCATCATCAAGGCCGATTTCTTTTTTCAGGTCTCTGTTGAAATCATCTATTTCCGGAGGCAGTATTTTAAAATCAACAATATTTGGTATTAATGTCCAGCTTGCTCCTGTAAAACTAGCAAGCTTATGTCCTGCAATTGAATTGATTACCACATGTTGAATTTTAGGATGAACAGGTGGAAAAGCGGATCTTAAATAATCTGAAGCAACAGGGCTGCTAAATCTATCTCTTTCCCAGAAAAAATCATGATGGTGGGCAATCGTTGGAATTTCAGTTTCTATAATGAACTCAGTTATTGCGAGACCCAATGGAATATTTAGAGGTATTGCCAAAGCATTTTGAACTATAAGAATTTCAAATCCAAACTTAGAATGATAATTTTTAATCTCCTCCTTCAGTTCTTCTTTTATTTGCTGAATTTTCCTGCTGATTTCAGAAGTTCGTTTTTTTTCAACAAATATGGCTTGGTATAATTTTAAAATTTCTTCGTGTTTAAAGTGAGCTTTAGGCACCAGGTAAGAAATTGAAGGATCCGTATCAAGCTCTCCTGCCATATAACACACTGAGCAACCCTTTGATGTAAGGACTTGCGCCCATTTCTTACTTTCAAGAGAAACTCCGTCCAGCCCCATAAATCTTGTAGAAATAAAGCCAAATGAAGGTTTTTTTCGATCCCAGATACTCATATTTATTGCCCTTCTCTTTATATTATGTAATTCAGGTGGATAGGCTGAAGGTAGTTACTAATATACATTGCCTTAAGAAACAAGAAGCATTTTATAAATGATAGCCGTTCACGGCTTGAAACTTGAAATTAGAAAATAGAAATTTGGGATAAGAGAGATTAAATCTATTCAATACATCGCTTACATGGCGCAAATCCCTCCCAGAACGCATCCCATTTGCTTGAAAAAAAGATTCTGTTTTTTAAGCCCGTTCTTTTTCCGAAAGTGCATGTTCCAAGATGAAATCGTTTTGATTTTTTATTGCCTAAGTACCTGTTCTTTTCTTCTTTCCAATTCTTCCATATCCCCTTTCTATCTGTCATCGCATCCCTTTGAGCCTTAAATAATTTTTTATTGTATCTTTTATTAGGATTCCGGTAAAGGTAATAGGCATATCCCTGTTTTATCATGACCTTGTTAACAAATGTACCATCTTCCAAAAATACATAGGCAAGCAATCGTCCATACTGATCATGTTTTTCCTTATCAAATTCTAAACGCACTTTCTTTGATAACACCATATTCTTATTATAATTTTTAGCACTATATCCGAATGGCTCTGCTTTTTTGCCCTTATGATCTATTTCAGGAGCATTTATCCCTATGTATCGTACGCGCCTGCCATCCATAAGAACAATTGTATCACCATCATCGACCCATTTAACACTGTGCCGGTTTTCAGCAAATGATTGACCAACAGCACAGATTAAAAGGATAAACAAGGAGCAAAAGATATAATAAAAGTAACTGTTCACGGTTGTCGGTTCACAGTTCACAGTTTTTTTCAATGAACTATGCAACGATTGAAGCATTTTGGATATTGATTTCAAATTGCGCAATATTTATAAACCTTATGTTTTTTCAACCGTGAACCGATAACTGTAAACCGTGAACGGCTACTAATAAACAATACTATACTTTTTCATTTAGTTGCCTCTTTTTTACGGTTTACATGGCCAGCCGGCAATGTCGTGCGGCGCTTTCATCAAGCATTTCCGGCAGCCCACCACGTTCAGATGGAATAAATCCAAGAGACTTTTTCCATACTTCATCATCTTCCATACAAAAGTATATAA
>JAFDFV010000438.1 GCA_019309665.1 Deltaproteobacteria bacterium
AGGATACTTTTCATGAATCTCAACCAGTCGGCCATCCTCGTCGAAGATTTCCTGATAGAACTTGATAGTTCGCTCTAAAGCGTCCACTACTTTGACGTAACGCGCCAACCAGCCTTAACGCCCCTGAACCTCATAAAAGTAACGTCGTTTACCATTAGGCAACTCATCCCATGCCCCGAATTTTCTCTCATTTTGCTTGCGTTTTTGTTCACCGTTCATAATGTAGAAAATAATTGTTTGTATAACACTGGTCACTTGTTAACTTATTCCAAGCAAATCTCATAAACTTTGATTTTTGTCAATCAGCTTTTTGCTCCTCAACATTACCAGAATGTCAGAATAAATGAATAAGAAACACAGGTAAATTTTCAGATTGCCTTGACAAATAGGGCCTGCGGGACGCTCATTAGGCCTGCGGGACGCTCATTAGTTTATAAGTTTCTGTTTTTAGATCACAGTTGAATGAAGTTTTGGGTGTTAGGCTTTTTGGAGAGGCAGTTTTGGGCTTTGAGTTGACAAATGCTTTTGCTGGTTGCTGAACTAGCCAGAGGGGACGCTGATGATTTGTGATCTTATGGGTTGCAATAGGGACGTTATTCAACCCAGTTTTCCAGATGCAGACCAACAATTCTTTCAAATTCTTTAGTATTGTTGGTCACCAATGTCATGTCCCATGATCTGGCCAAACCTGCTATAAGTAGATCATAAGGACCAATCGGCATTCCTTCCTTTTCAAGTTGTGCGCGAATAGTTGCGGCTTCTATAGCAGAGGAACGATCCAAGTTAATAAGGTTCAATGGCAGAAGAAATTTGGCAAGGGCATCCTCGGAACGTTGCCGGTATTCGCTTTTTTCGACCCCATATTCAAGTTCGAACAGGGTGATTGTGGAGATTGCGACATCCTTCGGTGAATGTTGCCTAAATCGCTCAAGAACCTCCGATGGGCGTTTTTTGATGAGGTATATGCAAATATTGGTATCAAGCAGATAGTGCATCAAAAAGACTCCCTCTTCTGCATGGCAGGCTGATTACGTCCATCTTTCATAAAATCTTCCGGAAATTCACCGAGAGATTCGAACAACGAATCCCATGTCGTTTCTATGGGCTCCAGTATAACCTGGTTGTCTTTTCTAAATATTTTTACCTCATTACCAGGAATTCTGAATGCCTTGGGTAGCCTTACTGCTTGAGAACTGCCATTCTGAAATAATTTTGCTGTTTCCATTTTATCACCTCTCCTTGTCGTATATATTTTTAATATATACACCAATAATCTAAAAGTCAATTGGAATCAGGTGAATTCAACTTCAAAGTGCACCACGTAAAATTAGAGTTGGAGATGATGTGTGTTCTGGTAGTGTGAGGAAGAGTAACCAACCCACACACAGAAGGAGTACACCATGTCCTATTCGCACTTAACACTTCAGGAGCTTTATGTTCATCTATCATTTAGTTCTTTACGGTCTGAGCTACCGTGAGATTGATCGACGACAATAAAACGTAACATTAATGTTATGGTTTTAGGAGGTGATAACGATCTTCCCAGATTATTGGACGCATTAATACCCGACGTCTGTTAGTAACCGTTCACGGTTGACAGTTATCGCTTCACGGTTGAAAAAAACAGAAGGTAGAGGAAAATTATGGGGTCCTCTTTTGAAGATTTAGAAGTTTGGAAAAAATCTTGTAGGTTATCAGTACGGCCTTATAAATTATTAAGAGATTGCCGTGATTATGGAATGAAAGATCAAATGCTGCGCTCATCTATATCTATTCCATCAAATATTGCGGAACAATATTATTCATCGGTTCTGCTGCTTCGCTTCTCCCCGCGACCAAGCCACTTCATGAATTTGTTTTCATCCCTGCTTTTCACAATAAGCGCCTTGTTCCCCTCAATAATGATTTCAACATCCATTCCAGGTATAAAGCCAAACTTATTTCTTATCACTTGAGGAATGGTTATCTGTCCCTTGCTCGTTATTCTCGGCATTATCCTATCGCTTTGAGTGGGTGGTATTACATTTTATTAACCGAATATCAAGCATATTTGACTCTTTCTCCTGCCCTGTCATCTCCGTACAATTCCGGTTTTTAAGAGGCTCACTGAGAGCACAGGGGCAGAACGATTTGATTTTTAAGAACATTTTGTTGGGTTTCGCTCACTCAACCCAACCTACAAACTGTGCTACAAGAAGCCAGGTAGGGTGGGCTCTGCCCACAGAAATAAATGATATTCATGACTAAAAATGCCAGGGGGAGACCTGCGCTCTTAAATATTTAATTTGATTGGGAGAAGGGCTAAACTGTTACAATATGTCTATCTAATGCGTCTAATAAGTTAAAAAGTTAACTGCCCCTATCTCTTTTTATTTTTTGTGTTTTCATTTTTTATACCATTCCTGATTGCCATAAAGTTCTTCCTCACATTTTGGGCAAATGCCATGACTAAACACTGCATCGGAATGTCTCCCAATATATGATTCTATTTGCTCCCAGGAATCCATTTTTTTGGGGTCAGACCTTGGCTTCCTTATTCTTTTGCAGTTCGAACAGATTGGCAAAAAACTTTCCAGTGTATTTATACGTTGCTGAAGTCTTGTGTTAAGTCTTCTAATCTTAATGAGATGTTTTCCGATAATAACACCTGATATGCCCCCAAACAAAACCGGAACAATAAATCCTTTCATTGCAAACGGGGAGGCGCCTAAGGCAGCTTTCTGAAAAACAGAAAGGAATGAGAGCAATATTGCCCCCAAGCAAAATGAAACTATTAAATGCCATCGACGACTTTCTTTAGTGAAAAACTGTATTATCTTCTTCATTTTCATAACCCACGAAATCATTCAAAGCTGCTCGGCCCCTGTGATCAGGAGCAACTGGCAGGTTGGCGGCTTGGAATGTAAATGCAACCATCAATAATGATAACGCCCTTGCACAAAATCGATTCTTTCATGCCCTACGACATAAACCAGGCGATGTTCTTGAGTAATTCGTCGAGACCAAACACCTGATCCGAGAAACTTCAAAGGCTCCGGTTTGCCGATACCCTGAAACGGATCTCGCATTATCGCCTCGATTAATTTAAAAACTCGAAGGGCTGTCCTGCGGTCCGTCTCCACCCAGTAACGTAAATCCTCCCTGAACTCTGGTTGAAACACAGCTTCTTGCTGCATAGTTGTGTGGGGCGTTTTTATATAACGTCTACTCAAAACCGACCTCGCTACGAAGCTCATCAATTGTTTGTGATGTGCCGGATCCTTTCCGGACTCTATCCAGTGTGGTAAGTAGTCGCTCTGCATTGGTGGGCGAACGAAGCAAATGTGCCGTTTCGAGTATGCCGGTCAACTCATCAGCCGCTATCATGGCGACGTCTTCACTTCCACGTCGTTTGATGATAACCACCTCCCGGTTTTTGGTTACCTCGTCTATTAAAAAAGCGAGGCGTGCTCTGGCATGGGTATAGGTTGTTTGAATTGCCATATTTTCCTCCTTGTTTATGTACAGCCATACTGTACATATTAAATTCAGAAATGTCAACATAGATAATTATTATACTTTATACCTCGGAAGGTTATAAATTGCGTTTTTTTCGGTGAGCAATGAGCATCAAGAGCAAGGCGCGAAGGCGCGTAATAGCTTGCGGGACGGCTTGCGGGGCTTGCGGGCTTGCGGGACGGCTTGCGGGACGTTCCTTGATATATTGACAAGTCGAATAATTTATGTCATAAGAGATATATGCCACGCAGATCAAGAATAGATGCGCCTGTAAAATTTTTGGTGTCAAAGCTTGAATTGTGAATTAAACTTTCTTTTATTCACAATTCAAGCTTGACAATTATAAAGGACAGCATATGAAATAAAGGAAAGGTTCTTTGCAAAAGATGCTATGATACCGGTACGTAATAAAACGTAACATTAATTTTATGGTTTTAGGAGGTGATAACGATCTTCCCAGATTATTGGACGCATTAATACCCGACGTCTGTTAGTAACCGTTCACGTTTACAGTTATCGGTTCACGGTTGAAAAAAACAGAAGGATTACCCAACATTCGGTAGTCCCTACAAAGCAGTGCAGGTTTGGGAATACTGCCCTGTTTTACTTTGTAAACACCTGTTTTTTCGCTATGTGCTGCCAGAAGATATGATATGTAACTCATTGAAATTATTGACCCGCACTGTTTTGTAGGGATTACCCAACATTCGATGTTGAATGTTCATTTTTTTATGGATTATGCCCAAACCTCAGACAAATCTATTTTGAGCCCTTCAAGAGCCCTGCTTTTAAGAATATCATTTTCAGTCAGATATTCCGGCTTACCATATTTTACTCCCTCAAGGTGATAGATCATGACATACTTTGCATCAGGATTAACAATCCAATATTCTTTGACACCATGCTTTTCATAAAGCAGCAGTTTCTCGGTCTGATCTTTATATGATGTAGAGGGAGACAATATCTCGACCGTAATATCGGGCGCACCTAGACATCCCCGTTTATCAAGCTTATTTTGGTCACATATAACGACAATATCCGGCTGCACAACGGTTTCTATCTCTTCATCGGCCTCATCTTGACTGCTTGTAAGTCGTACATCAAAAGGAGCAAAATAAACTTCACATTCCTTGCCAGATACAAAATTATATATTTTAGCGAAAATAATTGCGGACAATCTCTGATGCTCTCTCGCAGGCGCAGGAGACATATCATAGGCCACGCCTTCTATTATCTCCCATCTCTCATCATCAGGCCAGTAAAGATAATCTGCATAACTAAATTTTTCATCTGATTTTTCATTTAATATTTTAGCTAATGGGGCCATTTTTTTCACCTCAATATTGGAATGAATAATACGTGGTATAATACAGAGTTTCTCGACATATCCTATGACAAATTGCCGCTTTGTAGAGGTATTTCAATTTTTCCTCTCTGTCCGTATAGACTGCTTTGGGTACTAGTTCACGGATCGCCCATCCTGGGCCTGCTTTAGAAAATAATTTTGCCAGTCTGTCCTGTAGATGTCAAGACTTGTATTAATCGGTGTCAAAGCTTGAATTGTGAATTAATGTTTGACAATTAAGCCACTGTCATTTAGCAAAATCAGTATGGGTAGAGCAAGCAGGACCCTGTTTTTGAACGCCCATGGCCGTGCTGAGTTCCCTGTACAAATTCTTTGCTTCCTGATGAATAGGAGAGCTTTTCAAACCTTTGATGTTGGCTTTGCGGGTAAAAAAGGTCTTCATGACCTCTCGGTGGCTTCCAGTTGACCGACCAAAAATGGGGAGGTCTACTTTTGCCCCTTGCTTCTCAGGAATCAAATGCGTCTTTGCCATTGACAGGTTGCACGTTACCTGATCTCATTTCGTTTCTTCGTCCTCATTTCGTTTCTTCGTCTTTTAACAGTCTCAAGATGAAGTTGTTCCAAAGATGGGTCAATATTTGTTTCCAAATATTCAATAATACGTTCAGCCAGAACAGCTTTCAGATCGTCTGGAAGGCTCATCACTTCTTTATAGGCTTTATCAACAGTTGTTTCCATTTTTTATATATATCCTCCATTAACAAAGTGGCGGGACGGGGGCTTGGGGACAGGGCCACGTCATTTAAGCTGATAACCTCTTGAATTCACAAGAATTGCCTACTTATTCAATTTTCAATAAATTCGAAGCACGAAGCTCGAAATCCGAAACAAATACGAATGACCAAAATTCAAAATTTCAAACATGGTGGAGCGCCATAGATATTGCATAAGTGCCTGACATGTTTTGGTGTTGCGAGTTTAATTATGTTGTGGGAATTTAATTCTCCTCATTTAATTTTTCTTATCTTATTTCAAAATACAATTAAAAAATCAATCTAATTTCTTGTAGTCCAAGGCAACGGACAAGAATTGATCGACGATCAGTTTTTGGCTTCTAAGCGTTTAACCGCTAAACTTACTGCGGGTTGTGAAATCTTCAGCTTTTGCCCTAATTCGCAGTTAGCAGTTGTTACAGCATATAAAGTTACAGACTCAACCGATGCACCTTCCCGATGGCTTCAATCTGCCTGTTCTCGACCCCGGCCTCACTGGCAAAACGCGGCCATTGTGAAACTGATTCTATTACCGCTTTGATAATCTGGAGGCCGGACTTGATATTCATCTCTTTACCAACGGCAAGCAAATCTGCTATTGTAAACCCATCACGTTTACCGTGAATAGACATTTGATGTTGATATGTCCAAGGTCCGTCGGGATTATAGGCATAGATCACATCAAAGGCCGGAGCCAGACCCCACTGTCCTCGCTTGTCCATGATAAAAGCGATATTCTTGGTATGATCATCCTGATTGCGGGCTACCACATTGAACACCATGCGCCGATATTGTTGTTCCGCATCTTTATAAGGCAGCCGCAGCTCCCGCATGATTCGAAATGCTTCTTCGTAAGAATGTGCTCCGAGTGTATTGAAATCAAAATGCGCCATGGCGCAAAGTGACTGAACATGAAGCTTCTCATTTCCGCTGGACCGGTCAAACCGCCGGGTCATAAAATGAGCGTGGTCGCCCTCTTCCAAAAGGCGGCACTCGGTCATATTAATACCCGCGGCTTTGGCCATGAGAGAATAAGCATACTCAATGCGCCCATAACCGGCAGAATCGCCAAGCGACGTATCGCGAACACCGTCAAATTTTAGAATCCAGTAGTTATATCCTTTGGGCGCTGCCACCTGGCCGGAGCGTACTTTTCCGGTTTTATCATTGAGGGCAATCACCGCTTTGGGGCGGTTGCCGCCTGCTGAGGTTCCCACGCGGATTATATTCAGCATGGCATCCGAGGGACCACTAAGAAGATCGCTCTGAAGCTGAGACCGCTTATCCACAACTGCCTGTGCCAGTTCCGTTAAGGCCTGCACTTCAACAGGCACCGAAATTTCTATTTTTACATTGATCACAGGTCGAAACTCCAAAGCGCCCATTCCTCGTTTTCCGGTGTAGCAGAGCCGTTCCACCGGGCTGAAACTTTCAGGCGTTCGGCCTTGTCCGGCGAGCCATTGATTGATAATAGCATTACCAAATTTATCCGGCAGAGCATCAGCCAACATTGGCATCATGATAGGAGAAAGGTCCAAACCATGTTCCAGAAAACCCGGATCAAATTCAAAGATAGCGAACCGATTTTCTTCATCCCAGGAAACCGCCCCTACTAACATGTTCCAAATCCGAACTTCAGCAACCTGCACTCTATCTACCACTCTGATTCTCCTCCATTCGATTGCTTTTTCTTCGGAGAGGCCCTACGTCTTTCTTTGCCCTTTAGTTTTGCTAACTGCAAGGGGCTGATACCAAGTTCCGGTAAAAAGCTTTCTAACTCTTCCAGAGTGTTTAAAGCACGTAAAATCTGAATCAGGGTCATTACGCTGAACGGTTTGCCTTGTTCGACATCGCGAATAGTGGTGCGATTCAGACCTGC
>JAFDFV010000439.1 GCA_019309665.1 Deltaproteobacteria bacterium
CTGATATTATTATAAGCAATAGTGATGTGATAACAAGAAGTTTCATTTCGGCTGACTTAACGAGAATTGTTTACTTATGGATTTTGCAGTGAAAGTCTATAGCGTAAAATAAAACGTCGTTCCCACATCTATCTCCGATTCCGCCCAGATCCGGCTGCCATGCCTGTGAATTATACGTTGAACAATTGCCAGGCCGATCCCTGAACCTTCATATTCTTTTGCACGATGGAGCCGCTGAAACGGAATAAACAGTTTATCAGCATAGTTCATATCAAAACCAGTGCCATTATCTTTTATAAAAAAGACCGTATGTCCATCTTCAGTCATGGAACCTGTTTCAATTTTCGCATTTTTGCGGATTCTGGTAAACTTCAACGCATTGGACAGCAGGTTCGTTAACACGATTTTTACAAGATGAGAATCAGCAAGAGCAGTTGGACATTCATGAATTATAAAGTCAACCTTTCTGTCTTTTAATTCATTTTCAAGTGATTTGCAAACCTCTTTAACAATAGACTCCATATTGATTGTTTTTTTGTTCATGTGATGACGTCCACTGCGGGAAAGACTGAGAATGTCATCTATCAGTTGGCCCATATTCTGCGTGCCTGCCCTTACTCTTTGCAGGTAGTGCTGCCCTTGTTTGTCTAAAATATCCGAATAGTCTTCCAGCAATATCTGGGAAAAACCATCAATGTTCCGCAACGGGGCCCTGAGATCATGGGATACGGAATATGCAAAGGCTTTCAGTTCCTTGTTGGCAGCTTGAAGCTGCTTGTTTAAAACATCAAGCTCAGCCCGTGATTCATTTACATCTTCAATAAGATAAGTAAGAGAAAGTTTGGATTTTTCCAGTTTTTTAGTTCGTTCTTTTACTAATTCTTCAAGGTGTTCGCGATATTTTTCCAACTCTTTGATATTATCAAGAACTTTCTGTTTCTCTTCCTTCAACTGCTGATTACGTTCAGCCAGTTTCTTTGTTGTATCATTAAAGGTTAAAGCGAGTCTTCCAAGCTCATCATGTGATGTAACGGACAGCCGGAAATATATTAATAAGAATGATAATATTATACCAAATATATTCAGGAAGAGAACAAACAATGTATATTGTCTGATCCTGTCGTTAGATTTTTCAAATGAAAGTTCAAGGTGAAGAATACCAACCACTGTATTTTTGACAATAATTGGGTACAGTGAGATTTGAACAGGGATTTCGTTCTGTCTGGCAAAAGTTATAATATAACCTTGAAATGCTTTATCGATCTGTTCTTTGTTAATCTCATATTCGGGACCGCCGGTGGTAAAGGCAATACTGCGGTCTCTTTTTATAAGTTCGGCCGATAAAACTTTCTCGTTGAGAAGTTTTTCTATTTTTTCCTTTTGTTTTATACCGTTAAAACTTAAATCACCACTTTCCAATAGAGTTACATAAGATTCAATTCTGTTTGAAGTCAGTTCCCTTTCATTTTTTATCCTGTTTTGAATTGATAATATACTGATTATTATAATCACCAGAACAAACGGCATCATAGTAAATATAAATATTTTTGTTCTTAAGCTTAAATCAGATATTTTACTTTTTTTCATTTAACCTCTTTCATAATTTCATCATAAGCCTGCTGAGCGGTTATATTGCCGTCTAACAACTGTAACAGTTTTTTGTTAATATCCTGCTGCAAAAGCTGGTTCTTTTCTCCCAGGATGTATCCTGCATCAGCACTGTAATGGATATTGCCATTATATTTTTCTGTAATTTTTGCCTGGAATTTATCAAATTGAGTATCTCCGGAACCAGCGACACTAATATCTCCTACCAGTCCTGTAGGCGCTTTTGTGTACCGCACCCATTTCTCAGCAACCTGTGGCCTGCTCCAGAACATCAGAAGTTTGATTGCTTCTTCTCTATTTGGAGCGTCTTTCATTACAGCCCATGTTGGAATGAAACCTCCAAGATAATAATCCACTTTCTGAAATACTGGTAATTCTGCTGGGGTTATCTTTTTTATTTTTTCTTCATCCATACTCATCCAATGATTATACATCCACACACCGTTCACAAAAAATAAACATTTATCTTTCAACATAAAATGTCTGGTCTGATACCAGACATTTTCCTTATAGGAAGACATCAACGGATTATATTTACCCAACTCTTCAAAAGCCTTAAAAGTTTTTAGTAAAGCGGTATTTTTTTGTTTTGAACCTATTTTTTCTTTAACTTTTTTAAAGTCTTTGAGTTCGGATTTATATAGGTTTTGAAATAATATTTCAACAGTTGTCCAGTCCTTGGCTTCGTAGAACACCGCAATATCTGTACCATGCTTCTTGTTATATTTCTGAACCGCCTTAACATATCTTAAAAGATCACCAAAAAACATACCATATTGTTTTATTTCAATCCCAATTTCTTTAGCAATACTCTGATTATAATAAAGTGCGTAGTAATAACCTTCGATATACGGCCCTACTATTGTGCCACCGGTCTGTTCTCTGTAAACAGGATCATTTATGATAAAAGATTTTTGTGTTTCTTTAAAACCAGCCACCTCCTCAAAATTAACAAGGTACTTTTCACCCCACTTAGGATCACCTAATTCTTTTGATGTATACTGGTAACTAAAATCATCCAGCCATATAATATCCCACCCTGTATTACCTGTTCGAATTAATTCAGCAATAAATTTGGCTTGTTCAGGCTTGCTGCGCACGCCAATTATCTGCTGGGGAAATTTTAAGTTAATCTCAACGTCAGGATTCCTAAGTTCAAAGTTTGTAGCAACTTCCCACACAAGTGCTTCACGATCATGATCGCCAAGCCAGTGCCCTATCCAGTTCAGTCTTTTTTCGATTTGCCTGGTAGTTCCTTTAAAATCGTCTCTTTTCTGTACGGTCGGCTCATCATTATCAGTACATCCGATTAGAAACAATATTAATAGAACACATAAAATAAGCTTTAATTTCATAGAATTATTCCAAAAATTCTCATTTCTCTCGTCATTCCCATTTACCCATCAAATCGCAATTCTTTAAAAATTCATGAACAGGCTGCATGCTTGCCGAGCCCTTTGTTTTTTTGTGTTTTAGTTTATAAACAATCTGGATCGGCGTTGCATCTTTTAGAAAGCTGTGAAAACGAAATAATGATGAAGAAAAGTTATCATCACTTACTTTTTATTCACTAT
>JAFDFV010000440.1 GCA_019309665.1 Deltaproteobacteria bacterium
ATACAGGTGCTTTAATAATAACCGATGAAAATATGCGATTTGGTTTTAATGAAACCAAACTTGGTGAAGATTTTGAAGAAACTTTGAGAGAAGCAGTCCCCAAGTATTTAGAAATAATTCACAGCAAACCTAAATTTATGGAGCGTATAGAAATTCTGGAAATATCAGGACACACTGACAGAGTAGACACAAATTATGCTAATCCTCTTGTTTCTCGTAAAAGGGCAGGAGAAGCACTTGATTTCTTAATGTCAATAGAAGAGATGAAACCCTTCAAAAACTTTTTAAAAGAAAAAGCCATAACAGCTGGCTATGCAGATACAAGGTTTCCGAAAGACTGTCCTGAGGACAAATGTGCAAAAGCACGTCGAGTTGAAATTGCTGTTAAATTAAAGGATGCGGATGTACTTGAGGAGTTTTTGAAAATTCTAGGCCAATTATTCCGCCAGAAAAAAACATGAGATTATCTCAATTTCAGCCTTCTAAACTGGAAGAGACCCTCCAGGTTATTCGCGAGAAGCACCATATACGTGGAAGCCAGGATGTAAGGGTTGATAAATCGATAATTGATGAAGTTCGTACAATACTTGAGAATACCGAAAGCAAAAAAGTTCCACCATTAGCTTGGGGTTTCAAAAAAAAACAAATGTTAGCTTGTCTCGAGATAGTGGCCTTGGACCGCAAAGGTGAAACAGCTGATAAAGCTGCTGCCATCTTGATGACTCGTCCAAAGGGAATGGTAATTCTCAAAGGCTTTCGAAAACTCATCCGTTTATACGAGCATAAACTACTTGAAAAAGTTATTAAGGTTCAGCTTGAATCTAAGGGTTACGATATTTTTGAAAGAACTCAGTTCGAGCCTATCCGTATCAAGAACTGGCTGTTATCTGAAACTCTTGGCAGAGGTGTTTTTTCAGAATACAAAAGTACCAGAAAGAACGAACGTCTCGATGATTACCTGTCTGCTTTACCAATCACAGAAAAAGATGGGCTTTATAAATGGTCATGGCGTTATCTTTTAGTTCACGGAAATTTTGAAGATATAAGAAGAGAATCAGGCCAGCGTATTTATTCTGAATTTATTGATAAAGATCATATCAAATTCTTTAAAAAATTCTGTGTTAATTATCTCAATAAACTCAATAAATCAAAATATTGGTATGAGCCTATTTTAGATCTAATTGCTAAAGAATATGGTCTGCCAAAAGGTAAAATGGATCGAACAGCATATGAAAATCCATTCTGGGACGAGATTAATAGCTCAACCAAGGATGAATTGAAAAACTGGCTGCTCAAGAAACGCATAGAGGACTTTTTTGGCGATGACGAGCGGTCCGGTTTCTGGAAATCTTATGTCGAAAAAGGGTCTATTAGTAACGCCGAGACAATTCTATCTAATGAAGGTTTCATGCTTGATTTTGGCAAATTTGGCGTTGTTGAATTCAAGGAAATCGGCAATGCAGCATATATCTACCCAAGTGATGTCTTTCGGGAATACTGGAGAAATGCTGAAAGAAGGTACCACCCTAGCAGTTTTAAGGATAAGAGCAGAACTATTAAAACTGTCAATTGGGATGGCAGGATTCTTCATTTCGAAGGTTGGCAAGAAAGAGCACATCAACGAATCCATAGGCTTCTTAAACTATGAGCCACATTCAAAAAGCATACACAGAAAATGGTGTAAATTTTATCTGGAATGATTCCACAAAAGTATCAATCCCCCTGAGTGAGAATTCCCCCGATATTCTGTCACAAATATCAACTGAAAGTACGGCATTGTTCGCATTAGAAGAACTTTGGGAAGAGGAATTGCTTATTCAAACCGGGCACAACCGATGGTTTGCCCCTTATGAGCTTTATGACCAGTTTGGAAGAGATGATCCAAACCTTCTTAAATCTTTGGGATTGCCTGTGCCTGAGAAACTCAAGATTAATGCAATTGCAACAACACACGTAGGTGATCAAAACTTCCGGATAAGAATTGAAGCCCATCATCCTGTACATGGACTTTTGCGTGATGGAGATTATGAACGCAAAGGGTCTGTTTTTATCATTGATTCTGAAACCATTATACCCTTATCAATTGAGCAGCGAGAACTTTTTGATGCAGCGCAAGGCGAAGATGTGCAGTGGGAAGATATCAATGAAAGGATGGTATATCTTGCCAGAGTCAAGGAAGCTGCAATTAATGCTGATGCTAAAATAGATAAATACATTAATTCAGAAGATTACCAGTTCGTTGATGATGCAAAACTCGATATAGCAGAAGAGAGTTCTGATGAAATAATATTGATTCCTGCTGTAGAGAATATCGAAGAGTTTACAC
>JAFDFV010000441.1 GCA_019309665.1 Deltaproteobacteria bacterium
AAACTGGATTCATATTCAGGATGGAACCGGTAGCGCTGAAAAAGGAAATAATGATATTGCGGTGAGCACCCTTGAAACCGCAAAAATAGGTGATGAGGTTATAATTAAGGGAACATTAGGAATAGACAAAGATTTTGGAATGAGCTGTGCTTTTGGTATGCTTATTGAGGAGGCTTCAATCACTCCCTCTCATCAATAGGTATGTATTTTTTTTCAGGTGGTCCAATGAATATCTGTCGGGGCCTTTGGAGTTTCCAGTTAGGTCCATCCATACTTTCTTTCCATTGGGCTATCCAGCCCGGCAGCCTGCCGATTGCGAACATAACTGTAAACATGTTTGTCGGGATTCCAATGGCGCGCAAAATTATACCGCTATAAAAGTCTACGTTTGGATAAAGATTGCGTTCTATAAAATAGTCATCATTTAAAGCAACCTCTTCAAGCTCTTTCGCAATATCAAGTAAGGGATCGTGAATATTGAGCTTTGCAAGAACCTTGTCACACATTTCTTTCATTATTTTAGCCCGTGGATCATATGTCTTGTAAACTCTGTGCCCAAAACCCATCAGCCTGTATGGATCATCTTTGTCTTTTGCTTTTTCAATTATTGTTTTTACACTATCGCCGCTTTCGACAATTTCTGAAAGCATTTCGATAACTGCCTGATTAGCGCCGCCATGCAGCGGTCCCCATAACGCTGCGATTCCGGCAGAAATTGCAGCATAAAGATTTACTCTTCCGCTGCCAACCATCCTTACAGCAGAAGTAGAGCAGTTCTGTTCATGATCAGCGTGTAGAATCAAGAAAACATTTAAAGCTCGAACTACATCTTTGTCTATATGATAGGGTTTGACAACATTATCAAACATCATGTTAAGTGGACAGAAGCCTTGTGACCGTTATGTTAATCTCTTCTTCTAAAGTCTGGAGTTCCGGATAAAAGCCTCTTAATGCATTAACCATTGATGACAATATGCCCATTGGATGAGAACCCCTTGGAAAATTTTGAAAAAAGGTCTGCATGTCCTCATGCACAAGGGACTGGTCATTCAGTAATACTGAAAAATGGTTGAGTTCCTTTCTGGTCGGCAGAGCATTATTTATCAAAAGATATGCTGTTTCTTTAAAACTTGAGTGTTTGGCAAGTTGTTCAATAGAGATACCTCGATATTTCAGAATTCCCTTTTCACCATTCATATATGTAATGGAACTGCAGCAGCTACCTGTGTTTGCAAAGCCGGGATCCATTGTAATCAAACCAGTGCTCTGGCGAAGACTTGAAATATCGAAAGCCTTTTCACCTTCTGTGCCGGCGATAACAGGGAATTTATATGTTTTTCCTTGATATATAAGCTCTATATATTCTTCGGCCATATTATTATATCCTATATCCTTTATAAATTTGTCTTTTAAAATTTAAACATCAAATTAAATATACGGCATCCTTCATAACAGCCTAAAAGTAGTTTACACTTTTAAGGGTAAGATACCTCAAAAAATATGACTTGTGCGCATAGCTGTTAGCCGTTAGCTTTTAGCCTAACAGTCCGTTTTTATACAAAAGTTTTGCCTAATAGCTAACGGCTAACAGCTAATGGCTGGCATCCGTCAATGTTGAAAAAGTGTAAACTACAAAATGAAGGATGCCAAATATACTATAAATAAATATTGCAGTCAACTAACCTGAAAGACTATAACAGGGCAAACGCATTCGGAAAGATAAAATTGTTGTCATTCCCTAATAAAGGAGAAGCATTATGTCATTTAAAGAAAATCTTTTAAAAAAGATTAAAATCGACAAGATGTCAAAAGTTGTTATTAATTCTATAGGCACTCCTGATAGTGATAAAAAGATTGACAAAGAAACAATGCGTGAGCTTCTTGAAAAGAGTCCTTATAAATTCAGGCAGGAGAGGGATCTTGATCTCTATATAAAGGAAGCTGATAATGGTATTGAGAAAATCCTGGTGCTGGATAACGATCTTGCAATTTATAAGACCACTCCTGAAGATGTAGGTATGCGCAAAAGTCCCACTGTAAAGGAAATGCTCAGCATCCGCAATGTTATCAAGATATTAAATGATAAAGATGTTGTTATCAGTAAAAAGGGGGACTCCCTTAAAACAATTCAAAATGAATTAATAGAAATGATAGATCTTTCTTTTAATAAATCTGATATTGAGGAAATTGAAAGAGATGGTTTAGATGCTTTGGAAAAATGGGATGCAGATGGTGTGCTCGAATGCCTTTCCATATTTGCCGAACTACTTGGTTACCGGTCTCCGCCCAAGGCCATGAAAATTATCAATCACATTGTTATTGGCTCTTTAACAAAAAAGGAGAGCGGGGAAGTTATGTTTGGCCCGGTTGTTATTTACAGCACAACCAATAACTACCTTAAACTTATTGATGAACAAGTTGGAAGCCTTGATAAGGCAAAGATAGAACTTATGCAAAATATTGCAGTTGGAAAGGAGACTGCTCCGTTTGAAGGGCCTTTAGTTTTTCAATACCTGAAGGAAGAGGTTTTTAAACGGAATCTTTGAGTTCAAGAGCAAAAATCAAACAAAAAAGGCGGAAAAGCAATATAGCTAATCCGCCTAATTTATTAAACTTTTTTGATCGGGGCGAGAGGATTTGAACCTCCGGCCCCTTGGACCCCATCCAAGTGCGCTACCAGTCTGCGCCACGCCCCGATTTTTTCCATAACTAACACTTTGAATATGCTATGTCAAGAAATGGCGAATTGTTTAATAATAATTTCGGATAAGGCTTTTAGATTGACATAAATACTTCATTTATCTATTTTTAATACTTAAATTGTCGCAAGCTAAAATGTTTTCTGCTGAATGTCTATATTTCTGGTTTAATGATATTTTTGAAACGGTCAGGATTATAAGGAAAAATTAAACCACGAAGGACACGAAGGGGCACGAAGATTAGAATTAATGCTTTTTATAATTTCTTTGTGTTCTTCGTGAGCTTCGTGCTACAGGAGGGTGAAATGAAACATTATAGAATTATTTTAATAATTATGATTATAGGAATTGCTTCCTTTTTGACGAGTTGCGCTTCAACGCCAAAGGTAAAAAGAATAGACGTCGATAAAATTGTTGATGTAGGCGGCCGCTGGAATGATACTGATTCCAGATTGGTTGCTGAAGATATGATTAGGGATTGTCTTAAACGTCCATTCTTAGAAAGATTTAAAAGCAAAAATAACCAGGTGCCTACATTTATTGTGGGTTTTATAAAAAACCGGAGCCATGAGCATATAAATATTCAGACTTTTGTTAAAGATCTTGAAAGGGCTTTGATTAATTCAGGGCAGGTGCAATTTGTAGCTTCAAAAGGTGAACGGGGACAAATTCGTGAAGAAAGGCTTGATATGGCCAGACACGCTTCAGAAGATACCATGAAGGGCCCCGGCGAGGAAGTTGGGGCGGATTTCATGTTGATTGGAGAAATAAACACTATCAGGGATGAAGCCGGCGGCAAGGCCGTAATGTATTATCAGGTCAACCTTGAGCTGATTGCCATGGCCAATAACATTAAGGCTTGGATCGGCGAAAAGAAGATTAAAAAGCTTATTGAGAAACCAAGATTATCGTGGTAGTTTTTCAAAATGGCGAT
>JAFDFV010000442.1 GCA_019309665.1 Deltaproteobacteria bacterium
GGATATTTGGGAAGTGGAAAGTGAGCAGGGGGAAAGTGGGCAGGTGGTAAGGTAAGAAAATCGGAAGGTGAGAAAGTGAAGAAGATAAGAAGGTAAAACAGGAGGTAATAACGTGTTTGATTTTTTTGCAAAGGGAGGCATCTTAGTATACCCCATTATCCTTTGCTCGGTGGTGGCCGTGGCTATTTTTGTGGAAAGGGTCATCTGTTTTGCACGGGTGCGCATTCGCGGTTATGGGTTGGTAAAAGAGATAGCCCTGCATGTAAGAAACGGTAAATCTGCCAAAGCGCTTGAGCTGGCAAGAGGAAACGAATCGCCTATGGGCAGGGTTCTTGCTGATGCTATTGAGGTTGTAGATCAAGAGCCCGAGACTTTAGAGACGGTTATTATTAACTCAACAGGGGGAGAGGTCAGGGAACTTTCCCGATATCTCCAGACGCTTGCTACTATCGCGAATATCGCCCCGTTGCTTGGTTTGCTCGGAACGGTTGTCGGCATGATTAAGGCATTCATGGTGATTCAGCAAATGGGCGGCAAGGTAAATGCCGCTGTTCTCGCCGGAGGCATCTGGGAGGCCATGCTGACAACAGCCCTGGGCCTGTCAGTAGCGCTTCCCGCCATGGTGGCTCATAGCTATCTTGTTTCCCAGGTAGATGAGTATGAGGCCCAACTCCAGGACGGGACCGTCACTTTTATCAAGGCCGTGGGAAAAAGGAGAGGGATCAAAACTGAGAGTCGGGGGGCATGAAATTTAAGGCTACCGACTTAAGACTGGACATTCAACTCTGGGTATCGCGCAGGTGAGAGAGTCAGAAAGTGAGAAAGTGTGCAAAACCACACATCTTCTCGTTCTCACGTTCCAGCGTCACGTACTCGGCTTGATTAGAAAGTCTAAATCGTGAAATGAAGGAAGCCAACCGTCAACTGTAAACCGTTAACCGTAAACTGTTACGAAGTAAGGAATGTTACCATGCTGGTTCACCGCAAAAAAAAGTCGAGCTACCAAGTGCAGATGCCTTTGACACCGCTGATTGATATCGTGTTTCTTCTTTTAATTTATTTTCTCCTTACAACCAATTTTATGGTTGATGAAGGGATCAAGATCAAACTTCCCCAGGCTAAGGCAGCAGCTCCTCAAACCGAGAAAGTAATTACCGTCTTTGTGGATCAGCAAGGAAGAACATTTCTCGGAACCGAGGAAGTTTCTCTTGCCGAACTCTTTAACGGGATTAAAAAAATGATCGGGCAAAACCAGAACAAGCTTGTCGTTATCAGAGCAGACCGGGCAGTAATCCTGAACAAGGCCGTGAAGGTTATGGACGTGGCCAAGGCAGCGGGAGCAGCGAGGCTTTGTCTGGCGACGGAGAAGGAGTTTTAATTTTGGACACGGATTTCACGGACGTACACGGATTTTTTAAAAAATATTCTCTAAAAATTATATGCTCACGTTATTATCAGTGAAATCTGTGTCTAAAAACGAGGATCCCAAATGAAGTATTCCAATCTTACTGAAAAGATAATCAAGGCGGCTTATACAGTTCACAATGTCTTGGGCTTTGGTTTTATAGTGGGTCAGTAGCTGATATTATTGTTGAGAAGAAGGTCATTCTTGAACTGAAAGCGGTCAAAGATTTGGCAATAATTCATGAGGTACAACTTGTCAATTATTTGAAAGCAACCAGTATTGAAGTAGGATTGCTGATCAACTTTGGCCATTCCGTTCAAATAAAAAGAAAGGTATTTGATAGAATTTAATTTTATCTGTGGAATCTGTGAAATCCGTGTCTAAAACAAAACCCAACTGGCTTTTTCGTGGTTTGGTGGGCGTTTCTCTCGTCATCCATATCTTTATATTCATGCATGTATCCGGGATATACAGGTCAAATGCATTGAGCTATATTGAGCTGACCATGCAGAGCGTATCCAAACCGTCCGCAAGATCTATTCCCAGACCACGTCCCAGGCCAAAGGAGATAAAGCCGGAAGACGTAAAAAGACTCAAAGTAACCCGGCGTTCTCCTTCTTTTAAGCCGATAAAGGTAGAGCCCGTTGAGAAAAACCTGCCGGATAGTCTTATGGAAGGAATCGGCATACCGGATATTCCGGACACCCCAGGCCTTAATGTTGCTGACTGGAACCCGGGAGAATTAACAGACTCCGGCGATCCTGAGGCTACCTACCTTGAAATGGTGAGGCTCAAAATAGAAAGACATAAGAAATATCCTGAGACAGCCAGGGCCAGGCAGATAGAGGGATTCGTAACCGTACGGTTTGTGATCACTCCCCAGGGAGATGTCTTAAATATTGA
>JAFDFV010000443.1 GCA_019309665.1 Deltaproteobacteria bacterium
TCAGGATATTTGCTGCGAAACCAGGCAAGTGGAAGCTCATGCGCATTTTCCGAAAGCCACACGTTCGGTGTATCATACTGACATTTGATGCCTAAGAGTATTTCACCCTGGAGTTTATCAAATGTTTGCTCAAGTGATTCTGACTTATAAACTATTTCACCGGCAGACGATACAGCCTCTGATAGGGTCGTCCATATAATACTATGCATTGATTCAAGATCTTTTACAACCTGCTTGAAAACAAGCGGATTCCTTAATTTTCTGATGGCTTTTTTTTCAAGAATATGGACTTTTTTTATTGATATATTTAAGCTGTTAGCAGTCTCTTCCGGTGAAAAACAACGTTTTCCTCCAATGCCATACCTGAAAATAAGAATGTCGCGCAAGTTCTTATCCAGGGAATTGATAGCCATACTTAATGAATTATTGAGCGAAAAAATGTTCATGATTTATTTCTTCTTTTTATCAATAAAATCAATATAGTTCTCCATAAATTGTTCAATCAATCTTGACACGTCAATATTTTCTTTTGATACTTTTTCAGCAAATTTACAATACTGTTCATTTGTCACGGGAATAAGTACTCCTTTTTTCTTTTCTTGTGATCTTTGGTTATTTTTTACAAAGCTTCTGTCTAAATAAAGCACATAGTTGGCAATAAACTGGCTAAGTACTCTTGTTAATTGCAATCCTTCTTGTTTCAGCTTTTCTTTAAATTTCTTATAAACAACTTTGGATATTGAAACATTGAAGCGTTGTGTGTTTATTCGAAAATTCTTTTTCTTTTCGTCATTTTTCATTTGATAAAACCTTAGCGGCTGTCATAAATTTTTTTAACTGATTTTCAAAATATGAACGTTCTTTTTTAGCTATCCTGAGAGCATATGATTCAGTTGAGACAGCTTCTTCCAACCGGCCGTTTATATAATAACATTCCGCGAGAGTGTCCAATATGTGTGGAGATTCTTCAAGATCCGCAGCCTTCAATGCAAGATTCAAAGCGCGTTCAGGGTTCCGCAGGCTTTTATCACCACATGTGGCATAAAGCCATGCAAGATTGTTTAAAACATGCGGGTTGTCCGGTTTAAGATCTATTGATTTTTCATATGCTCTGATCGTTTCAGTATAATCATTGATATTGTAATAAAGATCTCCCAGATCTCTGTAAAGGTACGGGTTGTCTGGTGTCTTGTTAATCTCTCTTAACAGTATCTTTTCGATGAAATGTTTGCTTAACTTTTTTCCGGTTTCACCATAATTTAGGTTATATCCAATACCTCCTATTATGACTATTGCTGCAAGATATGCGGCAATGCTTTTTTTTATTTTTCGGTCCTGTCTAATTATACAGGTTTTGTCTTGTTCACACAGATTGAGATATTCAATTCGTTCTTTAATGCTGAAATGATGCCAGTTCGGTTTGTCCGGTGACTGCCCGGTCGTTGCTGCTATCTTTTTGAATGTAGATATCAGTGGCTTTGCGCTGGGGAAGAGAGCATATACATATGTGTCTGCCTGACGTTCAAAGTTTCGCATGAAATATCCGAAGATATAGCGGAAGTAGATAAAAAATATAATAATTATAATCAGGCTGAAAACAGCCGAGATTATTGTATCGTGGTTAATACCTGCACTGCTTATTAATCTGTACACCGGATCAGTATAGATAATGAAATAAACAAGAAGATCAAAACTAGTATAAGCAAGAAATATGTAGCCAATAAAAAACACCAGATAAAAGTGCAGATGTTTTTTTTTGATGTGTCCTATTTCATGCGCAATTACGGCATCCATTTCTTCTGGTTCAAGGTGGCGAACCAGAGCTTTTGTGATAAGAATATATCGGAATTTTTTAATCAGGCCCATGATGCCTGCTGTAATCATTCTGCCGCCGAATATGGGCCAGTAAAGAATGTTGGAGTATTCTAATCCAGCCCTTTTACAAAGTTTTTCGATTCTGCTTCTCACATAACCGGATTCAAGTGGTTTGCACCTCCAGAACTTCTGAATCATTGCAGGGCCGATTATTACAACTGTGGAGAGGAAGAAAAGGAAATAGACCACTTGGCCTTCCGGAGTGGAAAGAAAACGTTTCGGCAGTTCAAATGGAAGTGCATTTATAATGTCGGCAATTCCTGACAGCATAAACCATGGAAAAAGAACAGGAATAGAAAATGAAATATTAGACAAAACATAAGAACGCCTTGACAGGTCGGTTATGTAAAGCCTTTTATATGGCCCGTAGGCACAAGCCCAGATAATAGCGAGATAAAACACAAAAAGACCGATAAAAACCAATGCCTGTAA
>JAFDFV010000094.1 GCA_019309665.1 Deltaproteobacteria bacterium
TTATTTCCAGAAAATTTGAAGGGCTAAAGAATGTTATTAAAGAAGGGAGGTAGGTAAAAAATGAATTTTTTAGATGCTTTTCACATAAGTTCTTCAGGACTGACTGCTCAAAGACTCCGAATGAATCTGATTTCCGGTAATCTGGCTAATATTAATACTACCCGTACACAGCAGGGCGGCCCCTACAAAAAAAAAGATGCAGTTTTTGCCGCTCATACGGATCGTCAATCTTTTGGGAACATGCTGAAGTCTCAAATGACCGGCAAATCATTTGAAGTGAAGGTTGTTGGAATCATCGATGATCCAAGACCTCCTCAATTAAAATACGATCCTCAACATCCGGATGCAGATAAAAATGGATATGTGGCAATGCCGAATATTAATTTAATTGAAGAAATGGTTAATATGATGTCGGCTACCAGGAGTTATGAGGCAAATGTGACTGCTGTCAAGGCTACAAAAAATATGGCTTTAAAGGCTCTGGAGATAGGACGCTAAGTATGAAAGAGATTGCCATTCAAAAAAATATAGAAACATCGCTCTCATTCCCTGCCAGGATGAAACAGATGCCTGAAGAACCGGAGAAGTCTTTTGGCGAAATATTAAAGAGTTCGATAGGCAGGGTAAACCAGCTCAGCAAGGAGGCGGATCAGGCTGTCCAGGCGCTGGCCACAGGTCAGGAAACAGATATCCACGGGACTATGATCGCCATAGAGAAGGCATCAATCTCTTTTCAGTTGATGATGCAGACGCGCAATAAGATTATAGATGCCTATAAGGAAATTACGCGGATGAGCGTATAGGAATTGATGATTTAGGAATTTAGGGATTGGTTGAGTGGGGAAATAGTCGAGTGGTTGACTGGGTGGCATGGACAAACTTGTTTGTCCGTGTCTGGTCGAATCAACGAATCAACCAATAACAAATTTAAGGCATGGAGAAAAAATGACGCGATCATTTTCTGAGTTTTTCTTACAGCTAACAACATTATTAAAAAAGCTTACCCTTGGTAAAAAGATTGCTCTTTTAACACTTATCGGCAGTACAATATTGGGTTTTATCTTTGTAATGACCTGGGCCGGAAGGCCGGATTTCCGGGTTCTTTACGCTAATTTAAATCCGGAAGATGCCGGAGCAATATTGACAAAATTAAAAGATCAAAAAATTCAGTATCAAATTTCTTCTAACGGAAACTCCATTCTGATTCCAGGAGAACGAATATATGAAATCAGGATGGAGTTAGCTTCCCAGGGTTTGCCGCAGGGAGGCGGTGTTGGTTTTGAGATTTTTGACAACACAAAGCTCGGGATGACCGAATTTGTCCAGAATGTAAACTATCAGCGAGCAATACAGGGAGAGCTATCTCGAACAATCAATGGATTTGCTGAAATTGAAAGTTCAAGAGTTCACATTGTTATGCCGTCAAAATCTCTATTTATTGAGGAAGAGGAGCCGGCAACGGCTTCGGTTGTCTTGAAGGTTCGTTACGGCAGATTGTTGAGCAAGGATCAGGTTCAAGGCATTGTTCATCTTGTTTCATCGAGTATTTCCGGTTTAAAGCCGGAAAATGTGACGGTAGTGGATAACAAGGGAAAGATGCTGGCAGGATTTAAAGACAAATCTACAATGGGGAGGGTGAGTTCCGATCAGTTAGAATACCGGAAAAAGGTGGAAAGAGGTTTAGAGAATAGAATAAAAACAATGCTGGAAGGAGCATTAGGACCAGGCAGAGCTATCGTCAGAGCCTCATGTGACCTGGATTTCAGGAGGCAAGAGAAGACAGAAGAACTATATAAACCGGACAATAGGGTGATTAGAAGCGAACAAATTTTTAGTGAGACTTCCAATGAAACGGAGACAGGTCCGGCAGGTATTCCAGGCGTATTTTCCAATACCAATGTGCCGGCAGGACAAGCAAAAAAAACTATACCGGGCGGCAGTTTAAAATTTCAGAAACAGGACAAAACTGTGAATTATGAGATAAGTAAGGTGATCAGCCATACCGTGGAACCGATTGGAAAAATTAATAAAATATCCGTAGCAGTAATTGTGGATGGAACTTATAAGAATATTAAAGGGGAAGACGGGAAGCAGGAATCGCAGTATTTACCAAGGACTATAGAAGAGATGGCTAAACTGGAAAATATCGTCAAAAGAGCGGTAAATTTTGATGATAGAAGGGGAGATGCGTTAGAAATCGTCAACATTCCCTTTGAAACCTCCAATATGGCGGAAGGCGAAGAAAGTATAATGGAAGAAGGCCGGCTTTCTAATTTAAAGCAATATACGTTTTTTATAAAATATATCTTTTTATCTATTATTTTGCTTCTATGCTTCATATTTGTAGTCCGTCCGTTAGTCGCGTGGCTAACCTCAACTCCGATCGAAAGTATGGAAATGTTAAACCAGCTTCCCAAGACAGTTGGGGAGATTGAAAGTGAATCTGCTCAAGGCATGCAGAGCTTGCCTTTCAGAGATCGAGCTTTAGAGATGATAACAAAAGATAGTGCACATTCCGTACCTTTGATGCAAAACTGGTTGAAAGAAAAGTAGGGGCAGGCCTCGTGCCTACCCAATCGGCCCCTGTGCCTTCCCGATTGGGATGATTGGTAAATCAACGAATTATGGATACTAAAAAGTTAGCAGGTTCGCTAAAAGTTGCTATTCTTATTCAATCCGCGGGCAAAGTGGAATCGCAAAAGATTCTAAACAGCCTGAGCAGCAGCGAAAGGGAGTTGGTAAAGAAGCATCTCTCCCAAATGGGAATGATTTCGCCGGATGTGGTGGAAAAGGTGGCAAAAGAGTTTACCGAAATGGCGAGGTCGGTAAAACTTCCGCAGATAAAAGATGCTTCGATGAGCGAGGAGGATGCTGGTTCAAGCGTAATAACGTCAAACTTGGAACTCCTTCAATCTTTAGAAACAGATCGGCTCATTCAGCTCATTAAAGATGAACATCCACAGACTATTGCAATAATCATCGTTCACCTTAAAACTGAAACAGCCAGCAAGATCTTGTCCGGACTGCCCGATGAAATAAAGACAGATGTGGCGGTCAGGATTGCCAATCTGGGAAGAGTTGAATCAGGGATGATCGAAGAGATAGCTGAGGTTTTTGAAGATGTCCTGAAAAGCAGTAAAGGTTCTGCGATTCGAGAAGCAGGCGGAGTTGATCGTTTAGCTGAGATATTAAACCAGATAGATGGAGTTTCAGGAGGGATTATTTTAAATGAGATTGAGGAGAACGATTCTGAACTGGCTGACCAGATAAAGCAAGGGATGTTTGTTTTTGAAGACCTGGTACTGGTTGATAATCAAGGTTTCCAGAAACTATTGAGAAAAATTGAGACAAAAGAACTGGCAATGGCTTTGAAAGCAGCTTCTGACGAGGTAAAAGAAAAGGTTTTCAGTAACATGTCTGAGCGGGCAGCCGAGATATTGAACGAAGAGGTAGAAGTTATGGGGTCTGTCAGGATGTCAGAAGTGGCAGTTGCACAACAGGCGGTCACAAGGATAATTCAAGATATGGAAGCCAAAAAAGAACTAATAATTAGTGGACGCGGAGGAGAAGAATTCATTGGATAGAATAATTAAAAATGACTGTTTGAGCAGGGAAAATGCCTTAAAACCACACTGTTTCCCGGACATATCAGTTGGGTATTTACCAAACAGCGTAGAAGCGGTGAAAGAGGGCGGTTTTCAACGCATTAGTTTTGTTGGGACTGACAAGCCGTCTCCTGATCCGCCAAAAGTATCTGCAAGGAATGAAAAATCTGTTGAGGAAACAAAGCAAAAAGCCCGCGATGTTGAAAAACAGGCTTATATTCAGGGCTTTGCAAAAGGAGAAAAGGCCGGAATGGAATCAGGAAAGAACAAATTTAAACCGGTCCTTAATAATTTTCGTCAAGCCTTTCTGGAACTGGAAAAAGTGAGAAAAGAAATTTATCTGTATGCTGAAAAAATGACAGTAAACCTGGCTTTAGCGATAGCTAAAAAGGTTGTGTGTCATGAGATCGCCACAAACGATGAAGTTGTCTTAAATGTTGTCAAAGAAGCCGTCAAAAAAGTGGTGGATCATGGAAGAATTATAATTAAAATCAATCCATCCGACCTTCAGTTTATCAAAAATTCCGATCATGGTTTTTTGAATTTTGTTGATAATATCAAAAATATTTCCTTTGAAGAGGACGAAGCAATTTCTGATGGAGGCTGTATCATAGAAACTGATTTTGGAAATATAGACGCGAGGATAGAAAAACAGTTTCAGGTGGTGGATGAGGCATTTAAATGCGAGGCTTTGGCGAGAGGAGTTATCGCCGAAAAAAGAAAAACAGTTTCAGGTTGATTGTTGATTGGATGATTGGATTAAAAAATGGAATCAGCTATTGATTTAGAAAAATATTTTATGACGCTGAATGCTTTATCTCCTATAAGGGCGAATGGAAAAGTAACAAAGGTTATTGGTTTGATTATTGAAGCTTACGGACCTGTATCCAGGCTGGGAAGTATCTGCGATATTTATCATAGAGGAGACAAGCGAAAGATAAGAGCGGAAGTTTTGGGTTTCAGGAATAACAAAATTTTACTTATGCCGCTGCAGGAGATCAGGGGAATAGAGCCTGGAAGTCTGGTAGTGGCCAGGGAAGAAAAGGCTTTAATAGGTGTGGGAGCCGGCCTGCTTGGAAGAGTGATAGATGGTCTTGGAAATCCCATGGACAGCAAAGGGACTGTTTCAATTGAAAAAGAATATCCTATTTACGCAAATCCCATCAATCCTCTCTTGAGAAGCAGCATAAGCAGGCCGCTGGATATCGGAATAAGAGCTGTCAACGGCCTTTTAACTATAGGATGTGGTCAGAGGATGGGTATTTTTGCAGGATCAGGTGTAGGCAAAAGTGTTTTGCTTGGTATGATCGCCCGTAAAACAAGCGCTGATGTCAATGTGATCGCTTTAATCGGAGAGCGAGGCAGGGAAGTAAATGATTTTATTAAAAAAGAACTCGGAGAGGAAGGGCTGAAAAGGTCGGTACTTGTTGTTGCTACTTCAGATCAACTACCTTTAATCAGAATGAGAGGAGCATTTATTGCTACAGCCATAGCCGAATACTTTCGTGATCAGGGCAAGCACGTAAATCTTATGATGGACTCGGTAACCAGATTTGCTATGGCGCAAAGGGAAGTAGGACTTGCTCTCGGAGAGCCGCCTACTACTAAAGGATATACGCCATCTGTTTTCACGTTGTTGCCAAAATTGCTGGAAAGGGCCGGCACATCTTCTAATCATGGCACTATTACCGGTTTATATACTGTGCTGGTCGAAGGTGACGATATGAACGAACCAATCGCTGATGCACTGCGATCAATACTGGATGGACATATTGTTTTAACCAGAGAGCTTGCTATGCAGAATCATTACCCTGCGATTGATATATTAAAAAGCATCAGCAGGGTAATGGTTGATGTCGTAAGCTTAAAGCAGAGGGAAAATGCCAATAAGTTCAAGGCAATAATGGCTGATTACAAAAAGGCTGAGGATTTGATAAATATAGGAGCATATATAGCCGGCAGCAGCCGTACGATTGATTACGCTATCGACATGATAGAAAAAGTAAACAACTATTTGAAGCAGGAGATCGAAGAAAAAGTGAGCTTTGAAGAGAGCGTTCAACAGCTTGAAGATTTATTTGAAGTGCCTAAAGTAAAAGAAGTGCCTAAAGTGAGCTAAAGTATATTAAAGTGCCTAAAGTTAAGGAATTCTGCCATTTTATATAGGTTCTTTAAACCATCAATGTATGAGTGGTGGCAAAGCTCAAGTAGTATTTGCGTTATCAATCAGCACGCCGAAGGCGTACCTTAACTTTAGGCATTTTAGGCACTTTAGCTCACTTTAGGCACTCAGGAGTCATCATGCATAAATTTACTATCCAGCCACTTTTAAATCACCGAAAATTTATAGAGGAAATTCTTCAGAAAGAGTTATCTCTATTTAAAAGATTGCTGGCTGATGAAAAGAAAAAACTAAAGGATTATGAAAAAGCCAGGAATAGATTTATGGTGGAACTGCGGCAAAAACAGAGAGAAAGTATTACTGTTTCCGAAAACCTCCTATATTTTAATTTTCTTGTTCGACAGGCGAGTGATCTTGATAATCAAAGAGATATAGTCCTGGATGTTGAGAAAAAGTTTGATCAAAAACGTGATGATTTAATTGAAGCCATGAAGAATAGGAAAATGCTGGAGAAGTTAAAAGAGAAGCACTTGAAAGCATATAATCATAAGTTGATGAAAAATGAACAGGATTTTTTGAATGAAGTAGCTATTAATATGTTTAACCTGAGATGCCGGCAGGAAGTATAATTGAGGAAATAAAAGAATGCAAACAGACCTTCTTATCTTGCAAGATCAAAACGAAGTTTTTTTAACGGGCATTAAAAGTGAAAAAGGGAAGGGTGATAATATTTCCAAAGCACTGGAATCTGATGATCTGTCAGAAGGAAAGGATGTGGACTTTCTGTCTACCCTTATTGGGATCACAAATGATCAGGAGATGGCGCAAACAGGGTTCAAAGTTCAAAGCCCGGAGCCGAAAGCCTGGAACGTAGGGTTCGTGGGACAGAGGTTAGGGGTCGGAAGTCAGAGCACAGAAGAAGCTGAAAGCCTGGAGCTGAAAGCTGAAAGCTCAAAGTTGAAAGTAGAGAACTCAAAGTCAGGAGCCGAAGGTTCGAATTTGAAATCAGAGATTTCAGAGTCTGGAGTTCAAAGCACAAAGGTCAAATCAGAAAGTTCGGATCTGAGAGCAGAAAGCCCGCAA
>JAFDFV010000444.1 GCA_019309665.1 Deltaproteobacteria bacterium
TTGCCGTAAGGAAGTCGCCCCATTGCTCTATATACAGGCAACGAACGCCTCAGGTCAAACCCGGATATGCAACTTTGAAAAAGTCGCTGCTCAACATGGTATTTTTCAATGCCTTCTAATGTAAATGCTTCCCTGTCTTCTGAAACAGGCAATGTTTCTTCAAGAAATATTTCGAGTCGCCTTTCAATCAGAAATTTGGCAGGATTGGTGAAAAAAAAGCATAAAGTTTCAATATCCGGATTTTTCCATTCTTCTGACGGCTCTGAAAGCCCTGTTGAAACAAAATGTAAGGCCATTTCAGATTTAAAAGCTCTTTTGCCGGCAATAAAATTTTCCTTGGCATAACTGAACAACTGGCTGTCTCTTTTAAAATACTCCGGAGAAAACGCCTGTAGTCTGTGCCTAATGATAACGTGATCAAGAATGCATTTTTCCGGAACATAAAAACTTTCCTCAATGTAGTCGAGCAATTCACTTACAACAACAGAGGGAGGAATCTGGGTGTTGTCTTCGATGCTTTGCCCCACATAACTGATGTAAAGCTTCTTCCTTGCCGAAATAAGCGCCTCAAGGAAAAGATATTTATCATCATTTCTTCTTAATCTATCTCCCGGCTTTGGGTCTTTTGCTATAATATCGAAGCTTAAAGTTTTTGAATCGCGCGGGAATGCGTCATTATTCATACCTGCAAGGCATACAACCTTAAACGGGATACTGCGCATTGGTAGCATTGCACAAAATGTAACCCCTCCCGCAATAAAACCCGAGCCTGAATTCTCACGTTCAAAACGCGTCTCAAGATATGTTTTTATAACTTCAATACTTATATTCTTATCAAAACCGGACAGGTCCTGCTTTTTTGATATGTCATCAAGAACATAGCGTATAATCTGTATTTCATATTCAATATCATCGTTATTCCGGGGAAAAAATCCGTCAATTATAGTGTTAAGAATATCAACCCATTTGGATAATGTTTCAGGCTGGCTCAGGTCATTTACACACTTAAAGACTCTGTCCAGAAATTCAAGAAATCTTCCCAGAATTTTGACCTCATTTCCTTCAATATTGTCATAGGGAAGAATGCCGCAAAACATATCTCTTTCATGACCGGGCATCGCATATCCCAACAACATCCTGTCAATGCCGGCTTTCCAGGTATTTTCAGGAAATGCAGGAAGATTTAAGCTGGTCCGGCTTGTGGCATCAATTCCCCACCTGATTCTTGTATCATTTATCCAGCGTCTGATAATCTGTATATCTGATTCAGTCATTTCGAATTTTTCTTTTATCCCTGACGATTCCAAAAGAGAAATAATCCGGTCTGCCCCTAATCTGCTGTTTTTCAGATCAAGTATTGACAGAAATGATTCAATAATTCGTCTTTCCTTTCTAATGCTGCGGTCTGCAATGCTGAAAGGAATACGCAATGAATCATTTGCCTGGGCATCAAATACAGCATGGATAAATGGAGCATACGTCTCTATGTCCGGTGTCATTACGATAATATCTTTTGGTTTAAGACCCGGGCTTTCTTCGAACATGGCAAGCAAATTATCGTGCAACACTTCAATTTCTCTCATGGGACTGTGGCATGAATGAACCTGAATGGAGGTGTCTGTCTCAATATTAATTGAGAATTTATTTTTCGCATGTTCTCTGTCTCTTAAATATAATATATCTGACTGAACGCATGAGAGCATGTCATATTCCGCCTGGTCCTCGAAAAGTTCATACAATTCGCAGTCAAATCCACTGATAAGTTCAAAAAAATCTCTTCCCTGCTTCCCCATAGATGCAAGAAGCCTGTTGCCTGTTTCAAGATGAAGTTCATCTAATGCAGAAGCTCCTGCGACGTATTTTCTCTTGATTCTATTTTTCTCTTTCTCGGAAACAATATCCGCCCAATAAACCATACAAGGGTTCAGAACAAAAAAAACAACTTGTACAATGCCGGATAATTCTACAAATACCTGTGTATGGAATGGCGGAAGGTAGGATATGCCGAATATAAATATTCTTTCAGGAAGATCAGATGTTTTATCTGACCTGTCCCTGACTTTTTGTATAAGGGCTTTTCTCAGCCAGGCTCTATGCTGATTTTCATTGCCGGATACAAGTTCACGCCACAGTTTTGCCTGCCAGTGATCTTCTTTTCCTTCTTCCCACTTGAAGATAATATCCGGCCGGAAAACAAGGTACTGGTCAAAAGTCTCTGAGATCTTTTCAGACAACTGAAAAAGTTTTTGCTTATTTTCATCATTTGTCAGATATTTTTTAATGCTTTCAAAACCTGAC
>JAFDFV010000095.1 GCA_019309665.1 Deltaproteobacteria bacterium
CCGGAATGGACGAACCAATGGTGTTCCAGTTGTCGCGCCAGCGGCATTGCTGGGTAGCTAAGTTCGGAATGGATAACCGCTGAAAGCATCTAAGCGGGAAGCCAACCTCGAGATTAGATATCCCTCTGTATGGAAACATACAGACTGAAGACCCCTTGAAGACTACAAGGTTGATAGGCCAGGTGTGTAAGCATAGCAATATGTTTAGCTTACTGGTACTAATAGGTCGTGAGGCTTAGTCACAAAACTTTTGACACAAATATTGTACGTTTTTATGTGCTTATATCTAAATTTGTTAGATTTTCAGAATAGAAGATAAACATTTTTTCGGTGGCAATAGCGAAGAGGCAACACCCGTTCCCATCTCGAACACGGAAGTTAAGCTCTTCAGCGCCGATGGTACTGCTCGGGAAGCTGAGTGGGAGAGTAGGTCGCTGCCGAAAATTTTTTATAAACCCGGAACCATATTGGTTTCGGGTTTTTTATTTTTGTACAGCCAAACTAAGGTATTTTTTATTTTCTTCGAACATTAATTTCTTATCTACCATTATTCGGAGAAAAGAAATAATCTTATCATTTGGCAATTCAGGGAAATGTTCTAATATTTTTTTTATTGATCGGTGATGCCGGCAGAAAAGATAGATTTCTCTGGACTTTCCTTTAAGACGGTGAGTTAATGTTTTTTTATTATTAAATTGTTTTTGAATTATTATGAGAAAATCCCGACCATCCAGAAAACTGAGAATCGGCTCGAAAAAAGAATTATTTTGAAGAGATTCATATTCCATCTTCCATTTTTTTATCCTTTGTTTGACAGGCTTCCAAAGTTTTTTCTGATACCCAAGATCACCTCGATATGCTTGTATTAAAAATCGGATAGAAGATATATTTTGTGGCAATAGATCTGCATAGAGCGGGTGGTTATATAATGCTTTAATTCCGAATTGTTGTGGGTTTTGCCATACCGGACTTCCAAGACCCAGCCAGAAATTAACCTGGCGCAAAGGACGAAATGGAGCTACAAATTCCAAATTTCGTAGCGTTTCTTCAACATCGTCCTTATCACTACCTGGGAATTGAAGTATAAGATTTGAATTATTCACAATTTCCAACTGTTCGCAATTTTTCATAATTTCCAAATTTTGTATGGCCGTAGTTCCCTTATTCAGTTTATTGAGCAGCCTGGTGCTGAGCGACTCTATGCCTATCTGTACTTCACTCATTCCTGCATCACGCATTATTTTAAGATTTTCCATGGTTGTTGTAGCTCGTATTTCAGAAAAAAAACGAAAATCCTTTTTAAGCTCTTTTAATTGAGTAAAAACTTTTTTAGACTCTTTAACCGGAAGAGCATTATCAGTAAAGGCTATAGATAGAGACTTATACTTGGAAGTAAGGTTATCAACTTCGGAAACCACTTTAGAATGGCCTTTTGATCTATAGCCATCCCACTGAAGGTTTAGATTGCAAAAAGCGCATCCCTTGATTTTTTTTGATCTTTGTGCATAGCGCCACCAGCATCCCCTGGAAATTTCAGATAAAATAGTGGGGAAAAAAGTTTTTTTTGAACCAAATGTTTGAAGCAGGTTAAAATAATCGTCATAGTCCGGCATTGGGAGACTATCCAGTGTTTCCATTTGATAGAATATATCTAAATTATCATTTTCTTTGGATTCTCTTGAGATTACACCTTTAATGGAAGGGATTTTATTTCTTTTATTAGAAATGCCGAGGTGATGTACTAATTGGCTTAAAGGTAACTCACCTTCGCCCTTGACTACGAAATCTATCTCCGGGATTAACTTAAACACCTCTTTTGATGCGCCGGCAAATGTTGAACCTCCTAATACAATTTTAAGGTCAGGATATTTTATTTTTAGTTGCTTAATGATATAAAGCGAGGAAGTTAGCTGGCACTGACATACAGAAAAACCTGCAAGACAAAATTTATTCCAGTTTATGCTTTCAATAAAAACATCGGTAACCTTTCTTACCTTTGAAACAAGTTCTTTAAAACTTGATTTGCGAAACAGAGGCTTAACTCCAGCTTCCCTATAAAAGATCTTTTCAATAGTTTTAAGTTTTTCAGGGGATAACATTGCAGCATATATAGTTTCAGCAAGCCAGGTACTTTCTGAAATAGAATGATATAGTTTATAGCCTATAGTTTCAGCCACCTTTAAATAAAAGTGATGAGCCGCTATATTGAGATAGGGGAACTGTAATTTTAAATATGCTTTCAGAGCGCCTATCTGAATGGATGGGCGGCTGAAAAGCGACCAAGGCATAGAAACAAGTATTACATCTTTACATGTGTATGTTTGCTTAGATTTCATAATAATAAGAAATATCGTAACACGTCAGCTCTTTAAAAAAATTCAACCTAAATTGATATGCCGGCGCCTGTTCAGGGTGATTCCATGATCGAGGCCCATGCGCTGTGGGGGGACATAGTCTATTATCTGTCCCCATTCCCAAGGAAAAATATGGATTAACTATGCGTCGGCGTGGAAATTTTTGCAAAATCAGCAAACATACCGAACATGTCTGCTATATTGATAAGCAGGGCAAGCCTGTTTTCCCGAAAATCCATATCATCTGCCATAACCATGACCCCATCAAAAAAATCATCCACGACATTGCGTAGAGAAGCTATATCATAAAGCGCCTGTTCAAAAAGTCCTTTATCAAGATCGTCTAACACCTTTTTATTGACCTTCTTGCAGGCTTCATAAAGAGCTGTCTCGCATTTATCCTGAAACAGATTTTCATCAACGTCTTTGCTTTTGGGGAGTTCGGCTTTTTTTATTATATTAACCACGCGCTTGAAAGTAATAGACAATGGCTCAAAGTCCGGCTTGGTCTTAAGCTTTTCTAACGCCTTGGTTCTGTTCCATATATTCGGCACATGGTCTGCTGAGACACTTATCACTGCTGATATAATATCTTTTGAAAATCCTTCTTCGGAGAGAAGATGGGCGATACGATTTTTCAGAAAAGAGTAAACATTTTCAACATTTTTCTTAAACTCCTGATCGCTTTTTTGGTCAAAAAGTTTCATGCTCTTTTCTATCATCTCAACTATGGAAAAAGAAAAATCTTTGTTAAGCATGATCTGAATAATACCAATGCCCTGCCTTCGAAGCGCATAGGGATCAGAAGCCCCTGTCGGAATGAGTCCGGCAACAAAACATCCGCATATGGAATCAATTTTGTCGGCAATGCTGAGAATGGAACCTGTAAGCGTTTCCGGAAGCGGTCCGCCGGAATAGCTGGGTCGGTAATGCTCCTCAATTGCATATGCAACATCATCAGGTTCTCCGGCATTCAGGGCATAAATTCTTCCCATAACACCCTGAAGTTTTGGGAATTCAACCACTACCTGACTCACAAGATCGGCCTTGCACATCAAAGCAGCTTTTCCAACATTTTCTTTAAGATCAGGCAGATATTGTTTTAAATCAGAATCATGCGAAATTTCATCTGCCAGATATTCGGCTATTTTTTTGACTCGTATTGCCTTTTCATACATTGATCCCAGACTGGCCTGAAAAAGAACTCTTTTCAGTTTTTCTATCCAGTCTTCAAAAGAAGATCTTGAATCACTTTTGTAAAAGAACCTGGCATCTTCCAGCCGGGCTCTGAGCACTCTTTCATGCCCTTTTGCAACAAGCGACATATCCTTTGCACGCGTATTATTAACACTAATAAAACAGGACATGAGCTTGCCTTTTTTATCAACTACACTAAAATATTTCTGATGCTCACGCATAGCAGTAATCAGAACTTCGTCAGGAAGCTCAAGAAATTTTGTATCAAACTTTCCTGCAACGACTGCCGGGTATTCAACAAGGTTGGTTACAATATCCACGAGTTCATCATCCTGCAACACCCTGCCATTCAGAGTCTCTGCAACTTTTGCTGTCTCGCTTTCAATAATTTCCCTTCGTTTTTTTGAATCCACTATTACATAAGCTGAATCCAGCGCTTTTACGTATTCATCCGGATTAGAAATCTTTATTTTGCAGGGTTGCATAAAACTGTGACCTGATGTGTATCTGCTGCTTTTAATATTCCCCACTATAAAAGGAATTATTTTATTCCCCAAAAGAGCAAGTATGGTATGAACCGGTCTTGCAAATTCAACAGACAGATCCGCCCATCTCATAGTTTTGGGGAAAGGTATAGCCGTAATCACATCAGGAAGTATGCTTTTTAGAAGAAGTCCGGTGTTCAAACCAGATTCTACTTTTTTTGCGCATAAATAAGCACCCTTCTTCGTCTCCTTGATTATTATATTTTTAACTGAAACACCGACCTTTTCAGCAAATTTTTCTGCCGCTATGGTGGGATTACCCTGTTCATCAAATCCTATATTTGCGGGAGGCCCTGTCACCTCAGTTGTAAGGGGTCTCTGCCTGCCTGAAACATTTTTTACCTCAAGAACAAGTCTTCTTGGTGTTCCAAAAGTCTCAGCAGTTCCATGTTCTATCCGTTCATCCGCCAACTTCTTTAAAAGCATGGCTGACAATGCATTCAATGCCGGCTCTATATAACCTGCCGGAATTTCTTCAGTACCTATTTCAAGTAATAGACTGTCCATATCCGCCTCTATTTTTTATATCATATGTTTCGCTAGTTTTTCTTGTATTCTTTGAATTAAATGCACATTTTAAAAATTACGAGTGCCTAAAGTGAGCTAAAGTGCCTAAAATGCCTAAAGTTATGGTACGCCTTCGGCGTGTTAATTGATAGCATTAAGAAACCTATATAAGATGGCAGAATTCCTTAACTTTAGGCATTTTAGGCACTTTAAAGTTTGGCTTCTCTTTGTGCCAGATATTGTTCTGCACAAGCTCTTGCAAGATTTCTAATACGTGCAATATAACCGGTTCTTTCTGTAACGCTTATTGCTCCGCGAGCGTCGAGTATATTAAAGGTATGTGAACACTTTAAGCAATATTCGTAGGCAGGAATAACGAGCTTTCCCTTAATAATACTCATGCCTTCAGCCTCGTATTTATTGAAAAGATCGAGCAGCATATTAACATCCGCCAGCTCAAAATTATATGTTGACTGCTCGATCTCCTGCTGGTGATAAACATCACCATAAGTTATATCGTTATTCCATTGCAAATCATAAACGTTATCCACACCCTGCAAGTACATGGAGATACGTTCAAGACCATAAGTAATTTCCACGGATACAGGATGCAGTTCTATACTGCCTGCCATCTGAAAATATGTAAATTGAGTAATTTCCATGCCATCCAGCCAGACTTCCCAGCCAAGACCGGAGGCCCCTAGCGTGGGCGACTCCCAGTCATCCTCAACGAATCTGATATCATGCTCAAGGCTGTTTATTCCAAGTGCCTTCAGACTCTGCAAGTACTGCTTCTGAACATCTATGGGAGAAGGTTTGAGTATTACCTGAAACTGATAGTAATGTTGCAGTCTGTTTGGATTTTCACCATAACGACCATCTGTGGGACGCCTTGAAGGCTGAACATAAGCCACATTCCAGGGTTCAGGGCCAAGCACCTTTAATAGAGTTGCCGGATGAAATGTTCCAGCGCCAACCTCAATATCATATGGTTGAACCAGCACACATCCCTTGCGTGCCCAAAACTTTTGTAACGATAATATAACCTCTTGAAAATTCATCTCTCTTTCCTCTGTACGTTATTTGGTAACTTCTCAAAAAGTTCAATTTATGGGGTTATTTCCTGAATTTTACACGAGTTAGGTATTAGGCTATCTTTTTGATGTTGTCAATGTCAAAACCATATCATCCCTGATTCCAAGTCGTGTGAGTATAAAATCATATTGTAACCGTTCACGGTTGTCGGTTCACAGTTCACAGTTCACAGTTTTTTCAATGAACTATGCAACGATTGAAGCATCTTGTTAGCTGACGAAATATCTTTATAGAACTTATGGGGCTAATCAATGTTCATGCAATTTGAATAAAAATATTATACATTATGCTTGCATATTGATGAAAATTGCATTAAGCTATAATCAAAAAAAGGAGACTAAAAATGCCTTCACTTCAAGTAAGAGAATTGCCGGCACAAATTTATCATAAATTGCAATCCAAAGCTCAAAAAGAACATCGCAGTTTTTCCCAGCAGGCGATTGTTGCTCTTGCAAAAGGCCTTGATATGGAAGAAAATCCTAAAAAACGTCGCGCCGCTTTACTTAAAAGTATTATGGATGATCCGGTCGTTCTGAACAGCCAGGATGTTGCCGGCCCTGTTGATCTTATATGGAAAGACAGACAGCGATGATTATTATACTTGACGCAAGCGCAGCGGTTGAAATTATTCTTCAAAGACAAAAAGGAATAGCTCTGCACAGGTATATTGAAGATGCAGACTGGATTATGGCCCCAGGGCTATTTATCGCTGAAGTAACAAATGTTTTTTTGAAATATTATAAATTCGGCGATATGTCTTTGGAACAATGTGAAAAGGCTGTAGAGTACGCAATAGCTCTGCCTGATGAATACAGCAACGACCTGATTTTATACAGAGAATCCTTTTCATTGGGATGCCTTGTCGGGAAACCGGTCTACGATATGTTCTACCTTGTTCTTGCGCGGCGAAATAACGGGTATTTGATCACGCTTGATAAGAAACTCATGAATATTGCAAAGGATAATTCAATCAGAATTATCGAATAACCGGTCCTCCACTTCTATTATTTTTACCACCTGCCGTTTTCCCGACTATATTTGATGGCGTCATAAAAAGTCCAACATACCACTTAACAGTCATTCCGGCGAAAG
>JAFDFV010000445.1 GCA_019309665.1 Deltaproteobacteria bacterium
GATATTTCACCGAAATAATGCTTGTGATGAAAATTATGGGTATTGTCGTATCCTATAACACGGCCATTGTCGCCAGAAAAAATGAGATGGTTTATATACGCCAAGCTGTATTTAACAATTTTTCCTTTCTCGTTTTCCCATGCTTCAATTTTAAGAATACCACCACCTTTTTTGGGGTTGACTGGGAATTGCTCCGACACAACCCTTTTAAATTTTGTTTTTGCCGTTTTTTCTCTTCCCATAAAATTATTTTAGCAGCAAGGCAAATAATTGTAAAGCTGATTTATGTAGTTCTTCATTTAGGGCTTTCAATCGGTATTGTCTTTAAAAATGTTTCGTCGCTCGATACCTCTGCATATGATATGATGCAAATGGAGCCTGCCCGCAATGCCTCTATTTCGCATGACTTGGTTTTGCCGCCTTGTTCCTGCAATAATTAACAAAATGAATAGGGCATATTTAATGCATGGCAGGCGGGTCGCGAGCTTAGGCGGGCGGGCATCAATTCATGATTTTCTCAGCATGTAATTCGAATAACATATCCCCAGGCAAGAATTAATTTTAATAGTTGAGTACTTCCCTTATGTTGTGAGTTTTTCCATTGTATTTCTTGTTTTCAGTGCTGAAAGCTGTTTGTTATATTTTAATTCCTTACAATTCTTACAAAAAATAGCAGGGGAGTGAGTAATGCAAGAATATACAGTCATAAAAAAAAGTTCAAGTATTCACCACTGTATAAAAATTCCAGAGGATTTTTTATATAAAGATCTTGAAATAAAAATCCGACCTTTAAAAGATACCGGCAAGATAAGCATAAAGCTTGAAAGCCTGTTCAAAAAATATCCAGGCATAAAACCTTTTGTGGACATTAAAGATCCCAAAAAATGGCAGCAGGAATTACGCGATGAATAGAAATAGTGCGTTATTGGACAGCAACACACTTATTTATTTGTCAAAAAATGAGCTGCCTTTTTCTATTATAACAGCCCTATATCCTCTTATATTCAAAACGGTGGCCTATCTTTAACCTAAATTGAGCGATTTTTGACTCGATCTGCACTGATCTCTTGCGCATCAAGGATTCGCAAAAATTCTCGACATATCCACTGGTATGCCTGCGGTTTTTGCGAACCCTTATGCATCAAGATTTCAGCATATTTCTTCCCCAAAAATCGCTCAACTTAGGTTTAAAGAAATACCCTGTAATTGATATTTAAAACCTTTGCCAGTATCTTTGCCGTTTTTTTCCCTATTGCTCTTTTGCCGTTTTCCATTTCGGAAATATGACTTTGAGGAATTCTAGTTAATTCCGAAAGTTGTTTTTGGGTCATATTTTCTTTATGCCTCGATCCGGAAAGGCAAACTCCAGGGAGTTCCTCATCCGCATATTCCGGAAATAGATCGCGCCAGGGAACGGTATCCGAAATATTTACAAAACCGAACGATTTTAAAGCCTTTATAGCCTTTGTTTTGTTTGTCGATGGTCCTAAGAATTTTAGTTCAATAGGGAGCTTTTTCGTGTGTTCCAACATAAGACACCTCAACTAATCGTATTTCTTTGTCTATGACTTCCCAGACCGCCACATAGGTCGGCTGTCCTTTTTTCAGGTGGCAATGATACCGGTTTTTGCCCAACGGCCCGTAGTTTTGCCAATTACTTCTAAAGGGGCCGGCAATTTCTATTTCCATCAAAAATCGGGCAAGAATTTTTTTAATATCAGACGGCAATTTTTGTGCCTGCTTTTGAGCTTTCTTTTTAGATGTAACCGTCCATGCCATAAATATAACATATATCATCTATAGGTATATTGTCAAGAGCTCTTAAGCTTTCGCTCAAGGCTGAAGCTGGAGCGTTCAATATTAAGAGCAGTAAACTCCATATGGCCTTGATATGTTTTTTTTGAGTAGAAAGATATCAGCTAATGTTCGTCAAGATGTAACACGAGTGTTTCACCGCATCTTCATTATTACAGGGGGGCTCAACATTCCATATTCCTACCAGGTAGTAAAAAAGTCCGGTGTTGACCGGCTTATAAACGGGATTCGTATTGTTTCTGCGGACAGGTTTCTATGTGGGCTAATATAACGAGACCTTTGCAAGGCACCCGGCGCCTGTCCGCCATCGCGAGCTCAGGCGAGGCGGGCGGGCATCTATTCCGGCTTGACGTGGTATGTGACTTCATTACCCCAAACAAATGAAAAAAGAAACGCCTAAATTCAACCCTGTTTGTGTTCCCCCTCAATTATTATTTCTTACGATGATAATATTTTATTGGGACTTTGCTGAACTGGGAAAAACATGCTGTAACTGCCTCAGAATGTGAACAAATTTTTTTCAATCATCCTCTTGTGAGCGGAAAGGATTTAAAACACTCCAAGCAAGAGTATCGGTATTACGCTTTAGGCCATACTGATAGTGGAAGGCATTTGTTTGTGGTCTTTGCGATTCGAAACAGGCTCATCCGAGTAATCTCTGCCAGAGATATGAATCGAAAAGAAAGAAAGGTTTATGAAAGCTTATGAAAAAAAAGATTCCAAAATTCAAATCTGAGGATAAAGAACGTAATTTTTGGGCAACTGCCGATTCAA